>CAYUXU010000015.1:0-14621 GCA_964449005.1 uncultured Erysipelotrichaceae bacterium
TTGGGAAAAGATGATGCTGATTATATTTATTCTTTTGTTTTAACCGGTGCAGTAGGAATAATTCAAAAATGGCTTGATGAAGATTTAAAGAAATCTCCTGCTAAAATGACAGAATTAATTCTCAAACTAACCACTCAGTTTGCTTATTCTTCGTAAAATAAAAAGTCCAAAAATGGACTTTTTTTTGAAGTTGGCGGATGATGTGAGATTCGAACTCACGGTAGCTTGCACTACGCCGCCTTTCCAAGACGGTGCCTTCAGCCGCTCGGCCAATCATCCAACTTAGACTATTATAACAACTATTTTTCTAATTATATAGCTTCAAGCATGCTTATTGAAAAAGCCCCCTGCAAAGCTTATAATTATAGTGTTGAAAAAGGAGATTTAAAATGACTTTAACAGAAAAATTAAATGTTTATTTAGCAAATCAAACGCTCATGTACACGAAACTTCATAACCTTCATTGGTATGTCGTTGGACCATCGTTCTTTACATTACACGAACGCTTCGAAGAACTTTATGATGAAACAACTGAAATCATCGACGAAGTTGCGGAAAGAATGTTAGCACTTGAAATGAAACCAGTCGGTAGCTTAAAAGCAGTCTTAGATCTAGCAACAATCAAAGAATTACCTGATCAAGACATTAATTCAAAAGATGCGGTCACACTATTAGCTTCAGATTTTGAAACTATTATTGCTGATACTAAAGAATTAATGGAGCTTGCCGAGAAAGAGGATGATATCGTTACTGCTGATATCTTAACTGGTTATTTAGAAAAATACCAGAAGACAATGTGGATGCTCAAAGCTTATTTACGTTAAACTAAAAACAAACCCGCTTGGGTTTGTTTTTAGTTTAGAAGTTCCATTTGTCAGGATCACTAAATGGTTTTGCGCCAGGTAAATTTGTAATAGTTTTCATATCTATCTCATCAATCTCAAAGTCATAAACTTGAAGATTCTCTAAAATTCTTTCCGTGGTAATTGATTTTATCAAAGTGACAAAACCTTGTTGTAGACACCATCTCACAGTCAGTTGAGCAGGTGTTTTATTATATTTAGCACCAATCTCTAACATGGTTGGATTATTAACAATATGACCCCGCCCTAAAGTACTATAAGCTTCTAGCATAATTTCATGTTCTTGACAATAATCAATTACATCTTGTTTTAAAGTACCCGGAGTGATAAAGATTTGGTTGACATGTGGCACTACTTGCCAAGTCTTTTTTAAGGCATCTAAATGATGTACTAAAAAGTTGCTTACTCCAATTGCCTTTAATTTACCCTTATGATACATTTCTTCCATTGCTCGATATGACTCCGCATTTCTCTTGGCCCAGTCTTCACGATATTTCAGTGGATTAGGACAATGAATCAAATAAAGATCAATATAATCGGTTTGTAATAATTCAAAGCTTTCTTCAATAGCTTCAAGCGTTCCTTGATAAGTACCAACTTGATTAAATAGTTTGGTTGTAATATATAATTCCTCTCGATTTCTGCCACTGGCAACAATCGCATCACCAACACTTTTTTCGTTTTGGTAAGCTGTGGCAGTATCAATATGATTATAACCGTTCATTAAGGCTGTTAAAACTGCTTGCTTAGTTACTTCTCCGGGTTCAACTTGCCAAGTACCAAAACCAATATTAGGAATTTTATTACCATTAGCTAAACTAAAATATTTCTTCATTTATTTTCCTCCTATTAACTTCATCTTAACAAAATTCATTCTGAAATAAAATAAGAGTCCAAATTAATTGGACTCTATTATTTATTCTAATTCGAAACTTCCCATATATAAATCATAATAAGTTCCCTTTTCAGCTAATAACTTCTCATGATTACCACGTTCAATAATTCGACCATTTTCCATGACCATAATAACATCGGCATTCTTAATGGTTGAAAGGCGATGGGCAATCACAAAGACGGTTCTACCTTTCATTAATTCATCCATCCCATCTTGGACTAGATGTTCGGTTCTCGTATCAATACTTGAAGTGGCTTCATCTAAAATTAAAATAGGTGGATTAGCAACTGCCGCTCTAGCAATTGAAAGCAGTTGGCGTTGCCCTTGAGAAAGATTTTCACCATTACCTGTTAGTCGAGATTGATAACCTTGTGGTAAACGCTCAATAAAACTATGGGCATTAGCACGCTTGGCAGCCGCAATAACTTCTTCGTCGCTAGCTTCTAAATTACCATAACGAATATTTTCCATAACTGTACCGGTAAATAAATTGGTATCTTGCAAAACCATCCCTAAAGCTTTTCTTAAAGCATCTTTTTTAATGTCTTTAACACTAATTCCATCAATTGTTAGTGATCCATCATTAATATCATAAAATCGATTAATTAAGTTAGTGATAGTAGTTTTTCCAGCTCCAGTTGCTCCAACTAAAGCAACTTTTTCCCCTCTTCTTGCATAAACCGAAATTTCATTTAAAACTGGTTTGTCTTTCACATAACTAAAATTAACGTCCGTTAAATGAACTTCGCCATGGAATTCCACATAATCATCACAACCATCAGTTGTCTTACACCAACCCCAGCGACCAGTTTTATCGATCGATTCAATAAAGTTATCACCATTTTTTGTTAGGTTAACTAAATAATAACTACCTTCATCAATTTCTACTTCTTCATCTAAGAGTCTAAAAATTCGATCCGCTCCAGCCAAAGCCATTGAAATTGAATTTAGCTGTTGCGAAACTCGGGTAATCGGGTTACTAAAGCTCTTTGATAGGGTTAAGAAAGCAATAATACTCCCGGTTGATAAAACCTCAAAACCACTATAAACTAAATAACCGCCTACCATTGCCAGAATAATGTATTGTAAGTTTCCAAAATTCATCATGACCGGGAAAAAGATGTTAGCGAATTTATTAGCACTTTCGGCATTAGTTCTTACTTCACTATTTAACTTTTCAAAATCTTCAATTGCAGTTTTTTCATGATTAAAAACTTTAATGATTTTTTGACCCGTTATCATTTCCTCAACATAACCATTTAACTTCCCAACCGCTTCTTGACGAGCTTTAAAGAAATGACGGCTTTTCCCCCCAAGATATTTAGTGATTTGAATCATGAAAAAGACCATAATCAAAACAACTGCGGTTAAGAGGAGACTAGTATTCAACATCGCCACAAAGACAAATACTAACGTCACCGCTGATGAGAAAAACTGTGGAATGCTTTGTGAAAGCATTTGATTTAAAGTATCGGTATCATTTGTATAATAACTCATGACATCACCAAAGGCATTAGTATCAAAGAATCGTAATGGTAATCTTTGCATATGAGAAAACATTTGTTCACGAGTTTTACGAATTACTCCTTGAGCAATTTTTACGGTAATCATGCTAGAAATTAATCCCGCCAGTACTCCAATTAAACTTATTAAAAAGATTCTTAGCAAAAACTGATTAACCAAAGTGAAATTAGGGCTTTGGCTTTGGAGAAGTGGCATTATATAATCATCAATAAATATTTTTAAAAATGTCGCGAATAAAACATTTATATAAGCTGCCACTAACATCGTAACTACTACAATAAAATAATTAAGCTTATTTCCTTCGATTGTGGTTTGCATTAGACGTTTCAGAGTTTGAGACTTATTAACTTGAATATCTTTTCTCATTAAGCTTCATCTCCTCTCTCTTGTGATTGATAAATTTCTTGATAAATACTACAGCTTGCAAGTAGTTCTTCATGGTTACCAACCGCAAAAATTTTACCATCATCTAAAACAACAATCTTATCAGAATCCATAACCGAACTTAGTCGTTGGGCAATAATAATTTTAGTGACTGTTTTATGGCTATTTTTTAAACTGGCCTGTAAAGCAGCGTCAGTTTTTGTATCAATTGCGCTGGTCGAGTCATCAAAGATAATTATTTTTGGGTTTTTCAATAAGGCTCGAGCAATCGTTAACCGTTGTTTTTGACCTCCGGAAACGTTTGTCCCACCTTGTTCAATATAAGTATCATAACCTTCCGGGAAACTACTAATAAAATCATGAGCTTGTGCTACTTTACAAGCCGCAATCAATTCCTCATCAGTAGCATTGGGGTTTCCCCAACGTAAGTTCTCTTTAATCGATCCCGAAAATAATGTATTTTTTTGTAAGACCATAGCAACTTCATCTCGTAAAGTTTTTAAATCATAATCCTTAACATTTTTACCACCAACTAAAACTTCCCCTTCGCTGACATCATAAAGTCTAGGGATTAATTGGACTAAACTAGTTTTTGAAGAACCTGTCCCGCCAATGATACCAATCGTTTCACCACTTTTAATTGTTAAGTTAACATCACTTAAAACGTGGCGTTTTTGTTTCTCATGATAACTAAAGGCAACATCTTTAAAAATAATCTCACCGTCTTTAACTTCCAATAATGGATCTTGCGGATTAGTTAAATCGGGGGTTGCCACTAAAACTTCATTAATCCGGTCTAAAGAAGCTTTTGAGACAATAATCATGACAAAGATCATTGATAACATCATTAAGCTCATTAAAATTTGCATTGAATAAGTCATAATACTGGCTAATTGTCCAGTCGTCATGGTTTTTGCGACAATTAACTGAGCCGCTACATAGAAGATTAAAATTCTAGTAATTAATAAACTTAAATTCATTAGTGGATTGTTTAAGGCAACAATCCGTTCCGCTTTCATAAAAAGATTGTATAAAGAAGTCGATTTTATATTAAATTTTTTAATCTCAAAATCTTCTCTCACGTATGATTTAACAGTTCTAATACCATGTAAATTCTCTTGAACTGTTTCGTTTAAAACATCGTATTCTTTAAATGATTGAACAAATACTGGGTGGGCGTATTTAATAATAATAAATAAGCCAATCCCTAAAATTGGTAAAATCGTTAAAAAGACTAAACCTAGTCTTTGATTAATTCTTAAAATCATAAAAAATGACATAATTAGCATTAACGGGGCCCGGAATGCCACCCTAACTAACATTTGGTAAGCATTTTGAACAAAATTAACATCAGTTGTCATTCTGGTTACTAAACTTGAAGTCGAAAAGAAGTCAATATTTTTAAATGAGAAGACTTGGATATTGCGAAACATATGACTTCTTAAATTTGCTGCAAAGCCTGTTGCCGCCAATGCTGCATTTTTTCCAGCTGAATAGCCAAAGAATAAGGCAAAAGAACTCATTAATAACAGAAAAAGACCGATTTTCATGACCAAATCGAAATCATTAACGCCAATTCCGTCATCAATTAATTTAGCCATGATAAAAGGAATAGTTGAATTGGTTATAACTTCTAAAACAACAAAAAATGGGGCTAAAAGTGATTCTTTCTTAACTTTTTTAGCATTACTAAATAACTCTTTACTCATATATTTCCTTTCTAGGTAGTTTCAAAAAGAAAATAAGCTACTCAAAATAAGATAGCATATTTATTAAAATTAAACAATTTATTTACTAAAGGAAAACTGAGGTTTCCCTCAGTTTTATTTTTTGTAACTAATCACTAAGCGACGCTCTGGTCCTTCGCCTTCACTGATGGTTACAATGTGTTCCATCTTGGAAAGATAGTTATGAATGATTCGTCTTTCATCACTAGGCATAGGATCAAGTTTAACTGCCACTTTTGATGATTGAACACTTTTAGCCACTCGATAAGCAAGTGATTTTAATTTTTCATAACGGTCGGCTTTATAGTTATTTATATCAAGTGAGATAATAAATCTTCTCTTATAGCGAGAATTGACTGCTCCTCGTAACACGGTCGTTAATGCTTGTAAGGTTTGTCCACCCCGTCCAATAATTACCGCATTGTTTTCAGCATCTAAATTAATCCGATAAACTTTACCATCAAATTCAACATCAACTTTGACATTAATTTCAATATTTCTAAAGAACGTACTTAGGTATTCGTGAATAAATTCGGCGACATCTTTATAACTTGAGACTTCGGCGACGATTCTTTTACCTAAGCCGAGAAAACCATCTTTTTCTTCAATGACTTCATATATTAAATCGGAAACGTTAACTTGTTGCTTCGAAGCTACTTCTTCTAATATCTCTTCAATACTTTTCCCTTCGTAGCGATTCATTCTTATGCTCCTTTACTTTTATATAAATAAGTAGTGTATAACGTCTTAATAATATTCATAAAAGAAGAGAAGAACCAATAAACTGACATGGCGGCTGGCCATGAATATGACATTAATAAGATTAGTCCCAACATCGTATACATCATCGTTTGTTGACTGTCTTGTTGTTTTTCCGGTTGGGCGTAAGCTTTAATTTTTCGTTCTTTCTTCAATTTTCTTTTCGCTAAATAACTAGGTAACATCATCGAGATAAATTGAGCAACTCCCATTAAGATAAAGATAATAAAATATAACCAGTTGCCTTTTCCTAAGTTAAAGCCTTCATTAATACTGCTCTTTAAGGGTAAGCCTAAGAATGTGCCATCAAGAACGGCGGCAGTACGACGCATGACACTTAAGAAAGCAATCATAATTGGGAAAGTAATAAATAAGCCTAAGAAAGTACTTCCAATACTAATATTATTCTTTTTATAAAGAGTACTAATTTCTTGTTGCTGTCTTAGTAATGAGTTTTGATCTTTTAAGCCTTCATACTTTTTCTTAATTTTATCTAATTCTGGTTGCACTTCTTGAATTTTTTGTGAAGATGCCGTTGATTTAATCGTTAACGGAAAAGTAATTAAGTTAACTAGCACTGTTGCTAATCCAATTGATGATACAACACCAATAATTGGTGATAAATTATTAATAATCTGGGCAAAAGGATAAACAAAAATCCCATTAAACCACTCTTTCTTAATAAATGGGATAAAGGGTGTATCTAAATAAATAATGTTATCAGGTGTTGCTGTCGTTGATTTAGCACACCCTGCTAAAAACAATAGTAATAAGATACTGTATAAAATTCTTTTAAGATGTTTCTGTTTCAACATTCTTTTCTCCTTCTAATCTCTAATAGACGCTATTAAGTGACGCAAACTTTCTTGGTTATTTTGATATGGTTGGTCAAGAAATTTTGGCCGTACTATTATTATACAGTCAAATGATAAGTTTTGAAAATCTTTTTCTCGAAGCATGGCGCGAATTTGACGTTTAATTTTATTTCTAATCACAGCTTTTCCGATTTTCTTCCCAACTGAAATACCAATTCGATTAGTTTCTTGCGACTTTGGTCGATAATAAATTACAAAATGATCATTAGCTTGAAAGCGTTTCTCGTTAATGATCGCTTGAAATTCAAGATTTTTCCTTATTCTGCGTTCTTTTTTCATCTTAATACGTTAAAAAAAGTCACCATCAGGTGACTATTTATGCCGATAATTCCATGCGTCCTTTGGCACGGCGTCTTGCGATTATGCGACGACCTCCGACAGTTTTCATTCTAGCTCTGAATCCGTGGACTTTTTGGTGTTTTCTTTTGCTCGGTTGATAAGTTCTTTTCATAAGTAACACCTCCAGTTTAATACAATATTGAGCAATTGCCTTTTGATTATAACTAAAATAAAAATGAATGTCAATTTTCAAAGCTGGCGGTTTATTAAGGTAAAATCGAGAAATATAATTTATTAAAAACTTGTCCACCTTGAAAAGTTATCCTTATTCACCTTAGTTTAAAGTGTGGATTAATCTCAATAACGCTTATTTTATCGGCTTTTTTTATCCCCAACTTTTCCACTTCTTAAAAAATTAATTTTTGTTTTTTCTAATTTTACACGTGGAGTAAATTTGGATAAAATTACCCACAAAAAAATTTGTTAGTAATGTGGATAACTTTTTTCAAGCTATATTTGATAGATTATAACTACGATAAAAAATGTGGATAACTTTAAAACTGATTTTTTTAATTGGAATTTATTGAGATTTTAAGCTAATATATAAATACTTAGAAGGACATCGATATGATTAAAGATACTCATCAATTAAAAAGTATTTGGGATGAAGTTTTAACTGTTATCAAAGATAAGCTCAATCAAAAACTCGGTAACAGTTCTTTATCTATCTTTTCCGTCTACTATCTTGATTCAACCTTACATGAACTCAATGATAATCTTGCGGTAATTACCGTCTCAAACAACTTTCAAAAGATTATTTTACAACAAGATAAAAACTTAATTGAAGATAGTTTAGAAAAAATTCTTAACAAAAAAGTTGCCTGTAGCATTTATTATGAAAAAGAAATTGCACTAACTAATATCTCAGAAAATATTAAATTGGTTTTAGCGAATCACCAAGACAATTTGTTAAGTAATTTCTCTTTCGATAACTTTGTGGTTGGAGCTTCTAATAAAGAAACTTATACCGCGGCAGTATCATGTGCTTCACGACCTGGATCATACTTCAATCCGGTCTTTATCTTCGCCAATTCTGGGCTCGGAAAGACCCATTTATTACATTCGATTGGGAATAAAATTAAAGAAGATTTTCCTGAGAAAAAAATTCTCTATATTAGTAGCTTAGATTTTATCGAAAAAATGGTTGATGCTTTTAATAATCGCACGATTGATGATTTTAAAGCAAATATGAACAATTTAGATGTCTTTTTAGTCGATGATATTCAATTTATTGCTGGAAAAGAGAAAACTCATGAAATATTCTTCCAAATATTCAATAATCTTGTCAATAATAACAAACAAGTTGTTATAACTTGCGATCGATTGCCTTCTGAAATTAAAGGTTTAGAAAGTCGTCTTGTCTCACGCTTTAATTCTGGTCTCTCAGTCGGAATTACCTCACCAGAATTTGAAACTGCTATTGCGATATTAAGAAAAAAGATTGAATTACAATCGGTCGATTCTGAAATAATTGATGATAATGTCTTGGAATATTTAGCAACTAACTTCTCAAGTGATATTAGAAGCTTAGAAGGATCAGTTAATCGCTTAATATTTTATGCCATTACATTCAATATAGAAAAAATTGACTTAAACATTGCCCTAGACGCCTTTAAAAATCATACTTTACCGAATAAAGAATTAACCGTTTCTTTAATTAAAAAACGGGTAGCGGATTATTATGGTTTTAAAACTTCACAACTAGCTTCAGCCAACCGGAGCCAAAATTTAGTAATGGCCCGCCACATTGCCATGTATCTTTGTCGAAAACATTTAGATTTATCCTTTTTAGCGATTGGGAAAGAATTTGGTAATCGTGATCACTCAACTGTCTTAAACGCTAATAATAAAATTGAGAAACTTTTGCGAAAAGATTTAAACTATCAAATAGCGATAACTGAAATCGAAAATTCCTTTCCAAAATAATCTCTACACTTTTTTTTAACATCGAAAAGTGTTAAAATGTCTTTATAAATAGGTGTTATTTGAAATTATCCACATATCCACAGGACTAATAATAAGTATTTATATTATTAAATAAAAAAAGGAGCTTAAGTTATGAATTTCAAAATTTCAAAATCATTGTTTTATTCTTCTTTATCAGTTGTAAATAAAGCTATTTCTTTACACTCACCGATTCCAGCTTTATCAGGAATTAAGATTGATGTTAGTCGTAATCAAATTGCTTTAACCGGTAGTGATTCAAATATTTCAATTCGTAAAACCATTAGTAATGATGATGCGAATAATTTTGAAGTATTTGCTGAAGGGTCAATTGTAATTGATGCTCGCTACTTACTTGAAATTGTAAGAAAGATCGATTCTGATATTTTACAAATTGAGATTATTGATGGATCTTTAACTAGATTTAGTGGTTTAGCGACAGAGTACAAAATTAATGGCATTAAATCATACGAATATCCCAACATTGATTTCAATATTGGTAAAGACAGTATTAATTTTGATGCTGATTTATTTATTGAATTAGTAAATCAAACTAGTTTTGCAGCTAGTGAAAAAGAGACCCGTCCTGTTTTAACTGGTGTTAACTTTAAAAATACTGCTGATGATTTAGTAGTCGTTGCGACTGATAGTTATCGTTTAGCGAAAAAAGTAATTGATTTTAAAATTGAAAATGAATTTGATATAACCATTCCAGCTCGTAGCTTATCAGATATCGCAAAAATCATTAATGAAGAAGAAGTTGTTAAAATGGCAATTTCTAGTAATAAAGTTCAGTTTATTGTGGATAGTGTTATCATTCAAACTCGCTTAATTGATGGCCTCTATCCTGATACGACAAAATTAATTCCCGAAGAATTTGTTAGTGAACTAAAAATTGAAGCAAAAGATTTCTTAAATGCTTTAGATCGTGCTTCTTTAATTAAAAGTGAAGGTGTGCCAGTTGTAAAAATGAACATTAGTACTGATGAGTTAATCTTGTCAAGCAGTGTTCAAGAAATTGGTTCATCGACTGAAAAAATTGATAACTTCACATATGATGGCGAGCCATTTGAAATCTCATTTAGTGGTAAATTAGTCTTTGATGCAATTCGAGCCTTAAATGCCTTAGAAGTGGAAATGAAGTTTACCGGAGATATGAAACCAATCATTATTAAGAGTACCTTTGATGAAAATGTTACTCAATTAGTTCTACCAATTCGGACCCATTAAGCTATAAAAAACATCACTAAAAAAAGTCTCATTTTTAATGAGATTTTTTTATTTCTCCACATGTCTAAAAATGGCTTAAAGTGCTAAAATATGCTATAATTATGGTGGATAAATGAAGGAAGAAAAGTGTGAAAGAAGTTAAAATAACGAGTGATTATATTACTTTAGGACAGTTTTTAAAACTGACTGATTTTGCTAGTTCTGGTGGCGAAGTTAAGTATCTTTTAAGTAGCTTAGAAATTTATGTTAACCAAGAATTAGAGAATCGACGTGGTAAAAAATTGTATCACAATGATGTTGTTAAAATTGATGAAATTAGTTTTAAAATAACTTATGATAATCAATAAAGTAACTTTAATTAATTTTCGGAATTATCGTGACTTATCATTAAATTTATCTGACAAAATCAACATTTTTATTGGAAAAAACGGTCAAGGTAAAACTAATTTATTAGAAGCGATTTATTTTCTAGCCACGACACGATCTTTTAGAAGTGTTAAAGATGAAGTCATGATTTTGGATAGTGAGAAAATAGCTAAAATTAATTTAGAAGTAAATAATCATAAAACACTTAATCTTAGTTCAATAATTTATCCTAGCGGTAAAACTTTTTTTATTGGAAATAATCCAATCACAAAGACCAGTGAGTTTATTGGTGAATTAAGTGTGGTGCTATTTACACCACAAGACTTGCAGCTAGTTTTTGGTTCTCCGAAAACGCGACGTTATTTCTTAGATATTGAACTAGGTAAGATTTCAAAAACATATTTAATTGATTTGAAAAATTACTACAAATTATTAAAAGAAAGAAATGAGTATTTAAAGGAAAAAACGATAGATTTTGTTTATTTATCGAGTATTACTGAAAAGTTAATTTTTTACGGAATGAGAATTTCTCAAAAACGGTTTGAGTTGATTAATTACCTAAATGAAAAAATTAATCAGTTGTATCAAAACTTTTCAGTTAAAGAAACTTTTCTTGAAATCAAATATCTCACGAAAATGTCGTTAAGCAAAAATGAGAACCAATTAGAGTATCAAAAACAGCTCCAAAAAGATTTACTTTTAAAACAAACTACAATGGGAATTCACCGCGATGATTTACAAATTTTTATAAATAATAATTTAGTAAATAATTATGCATCACAAGGTCAACTCCGCTTAATTATTTTAGTAATTAAGCTGGCATTAATTGACTATATTTATCAAGAAACAAAAACTTACCCAGTTTTATTACTTGATGATGTATTTTCTGAGTTAGATAGTGATAATCAAAACAGACTATTAAAAAATATTAATGGGAAAGTTCAAACTTTAATTACAACAACCAGTTTTGATGCAAACAATATTGAAATACCTTTGACATATTATACTGTGGAAAATAACGGAATTAAGGAGGCAGTTAGATGAATAAAGATAAAGTAGTTCACTCCTATCAGGCGGAAGATATTCAAGTCTTAGAGGGCTTAGAAGCAGTTAGGAAACGTCCTGGAATGTACATTGCGACAACTTCGGAAAAAGGTTTACACCACTTGGTTTGGGAGATTGTCGATAATGCAGTGGATGAATCGCTAGCGGGACACGCCGATCATATTACCGTAACGTTAGAAGATGATGATTACGTAAGTATCGAAGATAATGGACGTGGGATGCCAGTTGGAATCCACGAGAAAACTAAAATATCAGCCGTTGAAACTATTTTTACTATGCTTCATGCGGGTGGTAAATTTGGTGGTGGCGCTTATAAAGTTTCCGGTGGTTTACATGGAGTTGGTGCATCAGTTGTTAATGCCTTGTCTTCAAGTCTTGAAGTTTACGTCTATACAAATAATGAAATTAATTATATAAAGTTTATCGATGGTGGTAAAACAGTAGAACCACTCAAAGTAATTGGAAACTGTGAAAATAAAAAAGGTAGTTTAATTCGTTTTAAACCTGATCCAATCATATTTACTGAAGGTACTAAATTTAACTATGAAATTTTACGAGAAAGACTTCGTCAAATGGCCTTTTTAAATAAAGGGATTAAGATAAGTTTAGTCGATAAAAGAAATCAAGAATTAGTTAAAGATGAGTTCTACTATGAAGGTGGAATTAAAGAATATGTTACTTATTTAAATCGAAAGAAATCAGTAATTCAAAAAGAAGTTGTTTATGTAGAAGGCGAAGAAGACAATATTATTGTTGAAATGGCTTTTCAATATAATGACGGTTATCAACCGAATATTTATTCTTTTTGTAACAATATTAATACTCATGAAGGTGGGACGCATGAAGAAGGTTTCCGTCTCGCTTTAACGCGGGTTATTAATAATTATGCTCGTGACAACAATTATCTAAAAAAAGAAGACGATGCTTTTATCGGTGATGATATTCGTGAAGGGATGACAGCGATTATTTCCATTAAACATCCCGACCCACAATATGAAGGACAAACTAAAACTAAATTAGGTAACTCCGAAGTAAGAAGAATTACGTCAAATATTGTTGGTAGTCAATTAGAAAGATTTTTAATGGAAAATCCGAGTGAAGCCAAAGTAATTATTGATAAAGCGCTAATTGCCGCTAAAGCACGGGTAGCGGCTAAGAAAGCTCGTGAAATTACCCGTCGCAAAGGAGCTTTAGAAATTTCTTCTTTACCGGGTAAATTAACTGATTGTTCTAGTAAAGATCCTAGTATTAGTGAAATTTATATTGTGGAAGGTGACTCAGCGGGAGGAAGTGCTAAGCAAGGTCGTGACAGTAAGTTTCAAGCAATCTTGCCTTTACGCGGAAAAATTTTAAATGTTGAGAAAGCCCGTCTCCACCGTATTTTTGAAAATAATGAAATACGATCAATGATTACAGCCTTTGGCTGTGGTGTTGGTGAAGAGCTTGACACTAGTAAATTAAGATATCACAAAATTGTTATTATGACAGATGCTGACGTCGATGGGGCTCATATTAGAACTTTATTATTGACATTTTTATATCGTTATTTAAAGCCGGTTATCGATCAAGGTTATGTTTATATCGCTCAGCCACCTTTATACAAAGTATCGAAAGGTCGCGATGAAAGATATGCCTATAGTGAAGAAGAAATGCTGGAAATTCAAGCCGAACTTGGTGATCGTACCAATGTCCAACGTTATAAAGGGCTTGGTGAGATGAATCCGGAACAATTGTGGGAAACAACAATGAATCCCGAAAATAGAACTTTAATTAAAGTAACTGTCGAAGACGCTATGGAAGCCGATCAAGTATTTGATATGTTGATGGGTGACGATGTTGAGCCACGCCGCAATTACATCATATCCAATGCCCAATTCGTCAAGAATTTAGACATTTAGGAGGAACTGATGCAAGATCAAAATAACTTTAATCATGGAAATATAAAACACTTAGATATTTCCCAGGAAATGAAAACATCTTTTTTGGACTATGCGATGTCAGTTATTGTGGCTCGAGCCTTACCAGATGTCAAAGATGGCTTAAAACCAGTTCATCGGAGAATCATTTATGCGATGAATGATTTAGGGATGTATGCCGATCGTCCTTATAAAAAATCAGCTCGGATTGTTGGTGACGTTATTGGTAAATATCATCCGCATGGTGATGCTGCAGTTTATGAAGCAATGGTGAGAATGGCTCAAGAATTTTCGCAACGTTATCAATTAGTCGATGGTCATGGTAACTTTGGATCAATCGATGGTGACGGCGCAGCAGCAATGCGTTATACTGAAGCGAAAATGGCTAAAATCACCATGGAATTAGTAAGAGATATTAATAAAGATACTGTTGATTTTACCGCCAATTATGATGGTGAGGAGCAAGAGCCGGTTGTCTTACCAGCTCGTTTCCCAAATTTATTAGTTAACGGTGCAACCGGAATTGCAGTTGGTATGGCGACTAATATGGCACCTCATAACTTAACTGAGGTGATTGACGCTATTATTGCCACGATTGAAAATCCGGAAATCACGATTTTGGAATTAATGGAGAATTATATTTATGGTCCCGATTTCCCAACTGGTGGTTGGATTATTGGTCGCTCTAGTATTAAACAAGCTTTTGAAACGGGACGTGGCTCAATTATTTGTCG
>CAYUXU010000016.1:0-14463 GCA_964449005.1 uncultured Erysipelotrichaceae bacterium
GCTCAGTAGTTTTACCGAGTGGTTTTATTTGGGAAATTGCGACAACTATTATGGATATCTTAGGTTTGAATCAATTTAAAGCGATTTATACCCCAGCCGATACGAATAACTATGAAATTGTCACCGATGTTTATCTTGATGTTGAAGTAAAGGCTTATTATCAAGTTAATACTTCAGTAGTTGGTAATGGTACGATTACCGCTAGTAGTGAAGTCTTTGAAGATGAAACATTTATCATCGAAATGATACCTGACGCTAACCATTATCTAAAAGAAGTTACTGTCAATGGTGTGGTCACTCCAGTGACTGATAATAAACTAGAATTAGTTGTAACTGAAGATTTAGATGTTGTGGCAACCTTTGAGATTTATACTTATCAAGTCACAGTCTTAGATTACGATAAAGCTGGAGTCAGTATTGATCCAGATGGAATTATCCATGTTCCACATGGCAATCACCTTAGCTTAGAAATTATCGTCAAACCAGGTTACAAACTAGTTGAATTATTAGTTAATGATGTTGATCGTAGTGCTGATTTAATTAGTGATTTCTTAACTTTAAGTAATGTTACTGAAGCTCAGGAAGTTAAAGTGGTGGTGGAACCAATTGTTTATCCATTAATTGATGGGGATGATAAAGAATTTATTTTAACTAAAGGTGATGATGTCAGCTTTAAGATTGACGCTGATTTAGCTTTATTTACTGGCGTTAAACTAGATGACACTTTAGTCGATCCATCTAATTATGAAGTTAATAGTGGTAGTGTCGTAGTTAGCTTTAAAAAAGCTTACTTAAATAGCCTTAAACCTGGAAAGTATAATGTCACCTTCATGTTTAGTGATGGTGGTACCGCAACTGGTAACTTAACGATTAGATCGGCGAGCTTGCCGGGAACTGGTACTAATTTCCTTTCTGGTTTTATGCCATTATTGGCTATATTTATGATGTTACTAGGAGCCTTCTTATTAATTAAGAAGAATAAAAAAGTTACTTCACTTAAGTAACCATCATACTCATATTTAAGCCCGCTAGTTAATTGAGCGGGCTTTTATTTTATTTATTTTTTTGTTGTAAAGTTTGATAAATTTTCAGCAATCCAAAATTAACTAAATCGGGCAGATAAAGATAATCTTTTAAACCCTCTTTTAAATAATAACCATAACCACCAGTTAATAGTTTTAAAGCTGGTTCTTTTGACTCTAAAGCTAATAACTCGGCAATATAGGTTATCCCACCAATATTACCTAAAATAAGACCGGCTTGTAAACTATCAATCGTAGTTCTACCGATTACGCTTTCTGGAACATGATAATCAAAAGTTGGTAAATGTTTAATATGACTTAACATTGCTTGACGCGATATACCGAGACCCGGAGCAATTGTACAGCCCACAAAATTACCCTCATGATTAATTAATGATATTTTTGTAGCACTGCCAGCATCAACAATAATTAAAGGTTTCTGATATAAAGCATAACCACCATAAGCTCCGGCAATTAAATCTACCCCTAATTCAAAGGGATTATCGATTAAAGCTTTAAAATCAGGTAAATCATCAATCTGAAAAGTTGTTACTTTTATGGAAAAATAATCTTCGACCAATTTAATAAAGCGCTTTGAAAGTCGTGGCACAACTGAACCTACAATAATTCCTTCAACTAAATTTAAATAAGTATCAGGTACTAATTCTTGGAGCCATTTTTGAAAATAGCTATCAAAAGCTTCACTTTTTGTTTCAATTCGCCCTTCTTTCACGACTTGATCATTTTGATATGCCACAAAGACAATATCACTATTTCCGACATCAAATGTTAAAATCATTTTATCACCAAAATTATCATACACTATTTTGCTTTTTCTAGCTAATAAAGTGGTTGAGTTAAAGTTAAGACTTTACCATTAACCTCGAAGTTCAAAATTGGAATTTTAATCGGAAATAAAACCGTAACTTGATAGCGATTGAAATCAGTTGTTTCAACAAGATAATGACAAGCACTACAAACTTTTTGCGACTGTTCAATTATACTAATCACAAAATCATCATAACGATGATAGTGTTCAATCTGTGTCACGATTATTTCTTGATAACTCCTTGCTTGATGATAAGCCAAAGGAATTCGAGTAAAATTTATTCCTAGTACTAAAAAGAAAATTCCTACCATCATAATCAATCCACATTCAAAAGCTCCTTTCATTAGCTGTTGATGTCAGTCATTTCAGTCCATTGTTCCAGCAAGGTGTCGCGCATTGTATCTTTAAACTCATTAGAAAATAAAATCATTCCCGTCGCTATCACCGTAACTACTAAGACTAAACCATACTCTTCAAAAAATGCTTTCATAATAAGACTCCTTTCGTAAAGAAATTCATTAAAACATTAAACATTAAAAGTAAAAATACTCCAGTTACTGCCACCAGTGGTAATAAACCATACCACTTATGCCAATCAAGCCACTCTTGATAATAAATTGTTCGTTTACTATTTAAAATACTTGAAGTAGTTTCAATAATTCGTTGTAACTGTAAATAAGCCTCCTTTTGTCCAACTGTTTGGTAACGATATAATAAGCGCATCACTTTTTTAATTTCCCGAATTTCATAAAATCCAAAAAAATCTTGATAGGCCTGATAACTCAGCGGATCTTCTTTAAGTTTATTAACTAAGATAGTTATTTCTGGTTGAAACAAAATTGGTGCTTGATTAATCGAAATTGTTAAAGCTTGAAAAACGGTGTTATTTTGCATCAAAATTTGAAGTTGTCGTAACCAAATCGGAAAATAATAAACTAAAAGTTTCATTTCTGCTTGAAAACGTTGTTTCACTTTAAAATATGGTAGTTTGTAGCTTAATACTGTAAGCAACAACACGAAAAGTAAGTAGATACCAGAATAAGCTAAGCTTGGCCAAAATAGTAAAGTTAAAGTTAAAAATAAGACTCCTCTTTTTCTATGTTTTTGAAAACTAAAACTATCAATTTTCAAATTAGTTAAATAGATGCTAGCATCATCCGGCCAAAGCTTTTCCAATAATGAATAAAATAAATTAAACTTGCTTATGATGACAATTCCTAAATATACAATCCAATTCATAAGAGCTCCATTTTATTAATCCAAGATTTACCTAAAGGCAAACTCGCAAATAAGATAGTTGTTAAATTAATTAAAAAGAGACTTAACAGACTAAATTGATAAAAATTACTTTGATAACTTAATGGCAACTGTCGAAAGATCATAATTCCAAAACCACATATTACTAGTGAAAAGACTACTAATAAATATATTTTATAGATCAGAGAATGTTGTTGCTTTTTAAAATCATAAACGCTATCATACCAATCATCTAAATCATCTTGGAGAATGGTTAAGCCTAACTCATAGTTAAAGCTACCATATAGCTCAACATTAATTAATAATTGATGTAAATTAATCACAATAAAATGAGGATATAATCTTTCAATTTGATGTAAGGCTAGCTTTAGATTAGCTTGTTCTTCTAACTTATTAATAGCGTCACCACAAGCCTGGGCTAATGGTTGATTTAAAGTAGGTAAAATTGTCTTTAAACTAATTAAAAGCTTGGGATGATCTTTAAAAAGCAATATCAATTGTTGTAAGTAAAGATTTAAATTATTAAATTCGAATTCATAATAACGTTCCAAATAAAACTTACTATAAATAATTGGGAAAAAAGCTATACCATAAATAAAAATTATGAGCCCTAATATTAAATTCAAATGAAATAAGCTGGCAAGAAAGAAACTGCCGAGGGCTAAAAGTAATAGAATAAAACAATGAAGTTTAAAATTATATTGATAATTAATACTAGTTAAAGTGTTTTTTAAGGCGTGGTAACCTTTTTTTGTTAAAGGATAATATTTCTTTAATAACTCGGTTTTTAGTAATAAAATCAAATACATTATTAAAAAGATACTAATTAAAAAATAGGGCATGGTTCACTCCAAGTTAATCTTTTTAATAAACTAGTAGGGATATCTAATTTATTACTTTCTTGATATAAGCAGTAGCTTTTTAAATTAAAATTATCATCTACTTCAAAGTAAATAATCTCACTTAAATAACGATACATTTTTCCATCTTTCGTTTCTGCTTTCAAATGAATCCCAATATCAAATGTTTCATGAATAATTTGTAATAAAGCTTGATTAGTTAATTCAATCCCGGGAAACATGTGCAAGAGGCGTTTTGGGATAGCTTGAGCACTTTCGGCGTGGACCGTACTTAAGAGCTTGGCTCCAGTTGAAACACTTTCTAAAAGCGCTAAAACTTCTTCTCCCCTAATTTCAGAGACACATAACCAATCAGGTCGTTGTCTTAGACTAGCCTTAATGGCCGCTTGATAAGAAAAGTGAGAAGAAACTTTCAAGGCAACGCCATCTTTTTTCGGAAACATTTTATGGTAACGCATTTCTAAAGTATCTTCTAAGGTAATTACCCTTTCTTGGGCCGGAATAAAACTTGATAAATATTTAATTAATTCAGTTTTTCCAACTCCCGGTAAGCCACTAACTAAAATATTTAAATGATTAAAAACTAACTTTGGTAAAAATTCTAAAACTTCTAATGTCGCAAACTTTTCTTGATTTAAAGTTATTTCATTATAACGTAATCGATTTAAAGTTTTTCTAATTGAGATACTTAACCCCGAAGCCGCAATACTAGGATGAAAAATACTGATTCTTAAATTATCGATTTCAGCTTCTAAGACTGGATAAGAAACATTAAATGGTTGATTAGTATAATTAGCGATTTGATAAGTGAGTTTCTCCATTAAATGAAAATTTTCAAAAGAACTTAGGCAATAACGTCCCCGGTTTAAATCGTCGATCCATAAAGTTTGACCATTATAGTTTAAATCAGTAACCGCTTCATCACTTATAAAATCTTTGAGTTCCCCAAAATCAATCATTTATTAACTCAACTTGTTTTAATTGTTCAATTAAAGTTTCTTTTAAATCGAAATGATAAAATAAACCTTTTTCTTTTTTAACACTTAATTTAACTTTAAAATAAAAAGGATCACTTTGAAATCCTAGCAGGCTAAGAGTATAATTCAAATCATTTTTTAAAAGTGGTCTTAAGTTTATCTTTAAAGCTTCAAAAAGAGTCGTTTCATTTAACTTATCATCAAAGTTACTAGTTTCTGCCGTATAAAGCATACTTCTTTTTAAAGCACTACTTGTTAAACTACGACTGTGTTCAAAGTCACTATACCAAACAATGACAATAAATAAGTTTAAAGCAACTAAAAATAGCCCGCTCGCAAATATTATTCCTTTCAAGTTTTCACCTCGTTAATATTATAAAGAGCTACTTAGTTTTAACCTAAAAAAAACCTTATCGAAATAAGGTTTTACTCACTAATTGCCCAAGCTGGGACTTCACTACCTCGTTTAATTAAAACAGTTTTTTGAAAATCAGTTTGATTTAAGAAATACAAGATCAATTGTTCTTCACTTTCATCACAACCAACCAGTAATTTAATTGACATGTCTTTCTTTAAAATATCGACACTAACAATTAATCCCGTTACTAAATTACCATTTGTTCCTTGGTAAATATTAACGGCTTTTTCTTGATTAGCACCTACTTCTAAATAACCATAAGCTACGGGATAAGCTAAATTTGGATATTCATTATGCAAATCGTTTTTTTCTTTGGTAATAATGATCTTACTTGAATAAATTAAAGTATCAACTTTTTGCCAAAAAAAAGCATTATTCACAAACTCTTTCATTGTTCACTCCTTTTCCTAGCTGACCTCTTGATCTTTGAGAAAATGTCGAAACCAAGGTAAAGCCTTTTTGGGATTAGCGACATTAATCTCATAACGAGCTTCATCGTTAGTTCCAATTAAAAAGTAAGCTTCACGACCAATATTTTTCTCATAACGCCAAGATTTAACTTCATTATAATAAATAATAAGGCACATATCTTTTTCTTCTAAGAAGTAATAAACTAGAAAGTTATCATAATAGGCTAATCTTGTTTCATTAGGAGTAAAAATTAATAAAAATACTGCTACTATGACTATAAAATAACCAATTAAATTAGCATCAGTATTAACTAGTAAAATTCCGCCTAATCCAATCAAGAGAAACATTAGAATCGGTTTACTAGTTAAGCGAAAGCGCACTTTACTTTTTGGAATGTTGTTGATGCGAATTCGCCTATCTTTAATTTCAGCCATTTCTCACCTCTAATAACTTGATTATATAACTTTATTTGTTTTCTTTCAAACGAATTAAACCATTTTAGGAAAGTATCTTTTTATTTTACAATGCTTCGGTTAATCGTTATAATTAAATAAAAAAGGAGTAACTATGAACCTTATAAATATCTTTAAACAAGCTAACTTGCCAATCGAAAGTAATATTGCTTTAGCCCCTTATACTAGTTTGAAAATTGGTGGTGCTGCCGAATACTTTATTAGTATCGCATCAAAAGAAATGTTACATCAGGTCTTAAGTCTCTGCCACCAGCACCAGATTAAATATCATATTTTAGGAAATGGTAGTAATACCTTAGTTTTAGATTATGGTGTGAAAGGACTGGTTATTCACTTAGGAAGAAAATTCTCTAAAATTGAATTATTAGATGAAACTACCATTAAATGTGATGCTGGTGCCCTTTTAAAAGATGTCTGTCTTTTTGCTTTAGATCAGGGCTTAACTGGCATGGAAAGTTTATATGGAATACCCGCATCAATTGGGGGCGCTCTTTATATGAACGCTGGAGCTTATGATGGTGAAATGAGAGATATTGTCAAAAGTTGTGAGTTTATCGATAAAGACGATCAACTAGTTACTTTTAATTTAGCGCAGTGTGAATTATCGTATCGTCATAGTTATTTCATGAACAACCCTAGCACTATCATTTCCGTAACCTTTTCTTTGAAAAAAGGTAATCCTTTAATTATTAAAGAAAAAATGGATGACTTTATGTTGCGTCGCGCCACAAAACAACCGCTTGATAAACATAGTGCTGGAAGTACTTTTAAAAGACCACCTTTTAATTACGCCTCTGCTTTAATTGATCAATGCGGTTTAAAAGGTTTTAGTATCAACGATGCTGCCGTCAGTAGTAAGCATGCTGGTTTTCTCATTAATGAAAACAAGGCTTCTAGTAAAGACTTCATTAGCTTAATTGCCTATATTGAAGCAGAAGTATATTTGAAAACTGGCTTTAAATTACAACCTGAAATCCAAATCTTGAAATAAACCATGAAATTTTTTAAAAAGCCAATTATTATATTTTTACTATTTCTTATATTTTTTATTACATTAACTATTTATGATAGCAATCACGGTGCTTTAACTCGACTCAGGTTTAATTACATTAACCTCAAAGCAGATAATATTCCAAAAGATTATGAAAATCTAAAAATAGCCGCCTTTGGAGATATCCACTATGGAACCTTTTTAGATTATCAGACTTTAGACAATTTTATTAATAAATTAAACCAACAACAAGTAGATGTTGCTTTATTTTTAGGGGATATTTTTGATGAAATAAAATTAAATGAAACTATGATTTTAGAAATGAGTGAACTTCTAAGTAAGATTGAAGCTCCGTTTGGGAAATTCGCCGTTTTAGGAGATCAAGACCTTAATCATGGTCAGAAACTAATTGAAGAGATTCTTTTTAATAGTGGTTTTGAAGTTTTAAGTAATAAGAAAATTAATCTTTATGATAGTAATGGTAATTATATTCAACTGATTGGTTTAGATAATCTAATTAATGGGAATATCAATCAGGAACTTTTATTAGAAGATATTAATTATCAGATTTTCAGCCTAGTATTTTCTCATACTCCAGATATTGCCTTAGATCTACCGAAAGATTATTTTGACCGTTTAATTAGCTCACATAGTCAAAATAGTCAGATTAAGTTACCCTTCTTTAATCGTATTGATGATAAGATAGGGGCAAATTACTTTAAAGCCGGACATCATCAGTATCAAAGCTTAGAAATTGATGTAGTTCATGGCTTAGGTACTAAAGTATATCAAAGACGTTTTTTCTCAAATCCAGAAATTATTATTTACCAATTTCAATAAGGAGTAAGTTATGTGTGGTCGTTATTTTCTTAATCAAGAAAGCGTTGAGACTTATTTGCCAGATATAAATTCTGAAGTTTTAAAGTTAGTTGGTTTTAATGAAATCTATCCGAGCCAATCAGCTTTAGTAAAAACAAAGCATAATTTTGGAGCCCAGAATTGGGGTTATCAAACGACTTTTAGTAGCCAATTAATCATCAATGCTCGGCTAGAAACGATTTTAGAAAAACCCCTATTTAAAGATGACTATCAAAAAAGAAGGTGCATTATTATAGCGTCTTCATATTTTGAGTGGTCCGATAAAATAAAATATCAATTAAATACTCCCAATCCGTTAATCTATTTTGCTGGAATCTATCAAAATGAAGAAAATCCAGAATTTACTATCATCACAAAAGCAGCTCAAAATGAGATTGATTGGGTTCATCATCGGATGCCGGTTATTTTAAATGGGCAGACAGCTTCATATTATTTAGCCGGAACCGACTTAAATAAATTAATTTTACCAATTAACTTAAACGTAAATCAAATCAATGAAAATACTTGATTTCTAAAGGCTTAGCATGATTTAAATAAAAGACAGTTTGAGTAGTTTCAACTGTCTTTTATATTATCTTAGTATGAAATAAAGGCTTTATTTAACAACTAAATTAACGAGCTTATTTGGAACGACAATGGTCTTAATAATTTCTAAGCCTTCAACACTTTTTGCGACATTTTCAATCGCTAAAGCAGCTTCAATAATATCTTCTTTTTTACTGTCTAAAGCCATTTCAAGTTTACCACGAATCTTACCGTTAACTTGAACCACAATGGTAACTTCAGCTAAAACTAATTTACTTTCATCATAAGTTGGCCAACTTTGATAAGCAACGGTCTTTTCACCAGTTAAGGTTTGATATAATTCTTCACCTAAATGTGGCGCAAAACAACTAAATAATTTTAAGAAACCAATAGCGTATTCCCGATAGATCTCAGAAACTTTATAACATTCATTAATAAAAATCATCATTTGAGAAATAGCGGTATTTAAGTTTAGTGTTTCAATATCATGGGTCACTTTTTTAACAGTTTGATGGTAAACATAATCTAGTTCTCCACTATTAACGTCAGTTAATTTTTCATCATTTCTAAATAAGCGATAAACTCGATCTAACCATTTTCTCGCCCCATCAACTCCACTAGTATTCCAAGGTAAAGCGGCCTCAAGAGGACCTAAAAACATTTCATAGACTCGAAATGCATCAGCCCCGTGGCTTAAAACTAAATCATCGGGATTGATGACATTACCACGTGATTTACTCATCTTTTCACCATTTTCGCCTAAAATCATCCCTTGGTGGAATAATTTTTGAAATGGTTCTTTAGTATCAACGATTTTTAAATCATATAAAACTTTATGCCAAAAACGAGCATAGAGTAAATGTAAGACGGCGTGTTCCGCACCACCCACATAAAGATCAACTGGCAGCCAATGTTCTAAAAGTTTTGGATCAGCTAACATCTTAGCATTTTTCGGATCAAGGAAGCGCATATAGTACCAGCAACTACCAGCCCACTGTGGCATGATGTTAGTTTCACGGACCCCTTTTTGACCATCAATTTCAACATGTAACCAATCAGTTAAATGAGCTAATGGTGACTCTCCAGTATCAGAAGGATGATAATTCTCGGTCGCTGGTAACTCTAAAGGTAAATCATCTAAATTAACGGTTCGCATTGAACCATCTTCTAAATGAATAATTGGGATTGGTTCCCCCCAATAGCGTTGACGCGAAAATAACCAATCACGCAATTTATAAGTAACTTTGGCATTGCCAAGTTTGTTTTCTTTCAACCATTTAATCATGGTTTGATTAGCTTCTTCAGTATTTAAACCATTTAAAAACTCAGAATTAATATGTTTTCCATCTTCGACAAATGGTAAAGTTGAACCATTAGCATCTAAAACTTGAACAATATCTAAACCAAATTTACTGGCAAATTCATAGTCACGCTCATCATGCGCTGGAACTGCCATAATTGCTCCAAAGCCATAACTAGCTAAAACGTAGTCGGCAATCCAAATTGGAACTTTCTTTTGATTAACCGGATTAATCGCATAAGCCCCTGTAAAGACTCCGGTTTTAACTTTACTTAACTCAGTTCTTTCTAAATCAGATTTTGTGGCAACTTCACTTTGATATTTTTTAACTTCAGCAAGTTGCTCAGGGGTTGTAATTTTATCGACAAAAGGATGTTCGGGAGCTAAAACACAATAAGTAGCTCCAAATAAAGTATCCGCTCTAGTTGTAAAAACGGTAAAGCTTAAATCATGATCAACCACTTCAAAAATTACCTCAGCACCAACTGATTTCCCAATCCAGTTTTTCTGCATTTCTTTGGTTGACTGCGGCCAATCAACTAATTCTAAATCCGCTAATAGTTGCTCAGCATATTCGGTTATTTTTAAAACCCATTGTCGCATCGGGACGCGAATTACTGGGTGGCCACCCCGTTCACTTTTACCATTAATAACTTCCTCATTAGCCAATACGGTTCCTAAAGCCGGACACCAATTAACTGGTATCTCAGCTACATAAGCTAAACCTTGTTCATATAATTTAATAAAAATCCATTGGGTCCATTTATAATAATCAGGATCGGTTGTCGCTAATTCTTTTGACCAATCATAAGATAGACCTAACGATTTGATTTGTCTTTTAAAGTTCTTAATATTTTCAGCAGTAAAACTAGCCGGGTGATTTCCAGTATTTAAGGCATGTTGTTCAGCCGGTAAGCCAAAAGCATCCCAGCCCATCGGGTGTAAAACATTGTAACCTTGCATCCGTTTCATCCGCGATAAAATATCAGTAGCCGTGTAGCCCCGGGGATGACCGACATGAAGGCCATTCCCACTTGGGTAAGGAAACATATCTAAACAATAAAATTTGGGTTTTTCAAAATCCCAAACATCACTAACAAAAACACCAGCTTTATCCCAATATTCTTGCCATTTTTTCTCAACCTTCTGATGATTATAAACCATAAATCCTCCTAAATAAAAAAGCATCCTAAGGACGCTTTTGCGTGGTACCACCTTAATTCATACTTTTGTATGCACTCCATGACGATAACGGTGTCTACCGGATCTTTCGATCAACTCCAAAGCAAGTTCAATAACTTAATTAGACTAATTTCCACCAACCATTAGCTCTCTCAACTATCTTGTTATTTACTACTCTTTTTCAACGTCTGGCCCTATTTTAACAAAATCTCACTAAAACTTCAACTATTATTAAGCTTAAGATTTTCCTTAATTACCTTTTCTAAACGAAGATATGCTTCCTTTAAAACCGCTTGTGGAGTGGCTAAATTAATTCTCCCAAAGCCATCCCCGGCTTCACCAAATTTAATACCAGCATCAATGAATAAATCACAATTCTCAATTAAAAACTGACTTAAAGCCGGTTCTCTCAATCCTAAAGCTTTAAAATTTACCCACAGTAAATAAGTTCCTTCCAAAGGACTTACCTTTAGCATTGGTAAATTATTTGTAAAGAATTCTAAAGTAAAATGATAATTAGCTTCAATTAACTTTAAAAACTCATCAAACCATGCTTCACCTTGCGTATAGGCCAACTCCAAGGCTTTTGGTCCAATCGCATTTAAACCGTTACCAGATGTTTTAGCCAAGTAATCAGTATAAATTTTCCTAATCTCAGGATTACTAATAATAATATTTGAAGTTTTTAAACCCGCTAAATTGAAACTTTTGCTAGCAGATAAAGTTGTAATAGTGCACTTGGCAGCTCTTTCATCAAGACTAGCTAAGAAATAGTGTCTTTGATTTGACATAATTAAATCATTATGAATCTCATCACTAATAATCAATAGATCATATCTTTCACAAATCTCGATAACTTGTTTTAATTCAGCTTTACTCCAGACTCGACCGACTGGATTATGTGGCGAACAAAAGATTAATACTTTATTATTTTTATTAGAAGCGAGTGCTTCAAGCCCTTGAAAATCAATTGTATAATAGCCGTTTTCTTCGATTAACGGATTGTTCACAACTTGCCGATTTTGGTTTTCAATAACTCGTTTAAATAAATGATAAACCGGTGGCATAATAATGACACCCTCATTTTCCAAAGTAAAAGCAGCAATTAAATCTGAGATAGCTTTCACTACTCCCGGAGCAGTTACTATCCAATCCTTTTCAATTAGAAAATTGTGGCGTCGCTTATTCCAATCAATTACCGCTTGATAATAACTGGCGACCGGAACACTATATCCAAAAATCATTTCCTCAAGATAATCTTTTAAACCAGAAATAATTTCTGGAGCCATCTTAATATCAGCGTCAGCGACTGAAAGCGGACTAATGGTTTCACATAAATTTGGTTTAATATTTTTCATACTTAACCATTTACTTGAACCTTGCTTACTACGATCAACTAAAGTCTTAAAATCATACATAGTTTTATCTCCTTCTCCCTCTTCTATTGTAAGAGCTTTTTAAAAAAGATTCAATCTTAGTTAGAAGTTTTCAGAAAAGATTAAATTTACCCCTTTTTTGACGATAATCGTTATACTTATAACTACAGGAGGTAGTTATGTCAAAAACCTACAAAATAGATGATCCACGTGTTATAAAACTGAAATCGATCATAAAAAAGCTCCATCATGGTGCTAAAGCTGAAGAAGTTAAAGATGAATTTGCCCATGAGTTTAAATATGTTTCTGGTTCGGAAATTGCTGCTATGGAAATGGCCTTAGTCGCTGATGGACTAGATGTTAGAGAAATTATGAAACTTTGTGATGTTCACGCCAGTATGTTTTATGATAATATCTTTGAGATTCATAGTGATAAAGTCAAAAATCATCCTTTAGAAGAATATTCACATGAAAATCGTGTCATTCAAAGTTATTTCAATGCCCACTTTAAAACAGCTGTTGTCTTAACTGGAGAAGATGATTACTTACATGTTTTAGAGGCATTACCACATGTCATCAAATTTCATGATTTACTTGACCAACATTATATGAAAAAAGAACAACGGCTCTTCCCGTTGCTTGAAGCTAGTGGCATTACAACTATTCCCCAAGTTATGTGGGGAGTCGACGATGAAATTCGTGATAAATTTAAAGCTTTAAGAGAAAACGCTGCCGATAAAAATACTGATGCTAAAGTCTGGTTTGATGACCTCGAGGCTGCTTTAGATCAGGCTATTGATATGATAAATAAAGAAGAGAACATTCTTTTTAATGTTTTAAAAGAAAATCTTACTACTGAACAATGGGATTCTTTAGTAACGCTAAATAAATCAATCAACCATAAAGCTGAATTAAGCCAGGGAAAATTACCAGAAAGCGGTGAAATCCGCTTACCTTCAGGAAGCTTCCAAATTAGTGAGTTAACTAATTTATTAAACATTTTACCGATTGATATGACTTATGTTGATAAAAACGATCGGGTAGCTTATGTCTCACAAGGCAAACACCGGATTTTTGAACGACCTCTAACTGTAATTGGTAGAGAAGTTCGTTATTGTCATCCTCCAAAAAGCCTTGATAAAGTTGAAAAGATTATTAATGACTTTAAAGAGAAGAAAGCTGACCATGCCCACTTCTGGATTAATTATCGTGGCATGTACGTTTATATTCAATATTTTGCCTTATATGATGAAGCTGGTGAGTATCAAGGCGTGGTAGAAGTATCGCAAGATATTAAACCGCTACAAGCCATTACCGGTGAAAAGAGATTAGCTGATTAAAAGACTCTTTATTTCAAGAGTCTTTTTATATAATCGATGTAACTTTATAGCCGTGTTTTTTTAATAAATCCAAGAGAAACTGATGATCATGGTGATTACACCTTACCACCACATCAATCCGATCAACCTCACGATGGACCGCGAGATGAGTTAAGTTAATCATCTGATCGGCGAAAACCCGTGCTAAATCAGCTAAAATCCCCGGTTTATCTGCTTGAAACTCAACTACCAAACGTGATCCAGGCTCATTTAATCCCATCATTTCCGTGAAAGCTCTCAAAATAGTATTGTTTGTAATTAAGCCTAATAAAACTTGTTTTTCATTCACTACCGGCAGACAACCAATATCATGCTCTGCCATTTTTAAAGCTGCCATTTCAATTAAGGCGTCTGGGTCAATCGTAATCACGTCTTTAATCATAATTTCAGCGATCGTGGTCTTAGAAAGTAAATAATTTAATTCATGAATACTTAAACTTGAAGCATTCGATGGTGAGTTTTCTAAAACAATTGCTTCGGTAATTAAGCCAATTAAGCGTTGATCTTGGACCACCGGAATCCGGTGAATTTCATTGAGTGCCATTAAATCCAATACTTCAGAAATAGTCTGATTACTGGTTGCG
>CAYUXU010000017.1:0-13776 GCA_964449005.1 uncultured Erysipelotrichaceae bacterium
GGTTTAGGACCACGTATCTTAAGGAGTGAAACGGCAGTTGTCAGCGCTTTAAGCGTAATTAATTTAGCGTTAAATAATGAGGTAGTATGAAACACATTAAAAAAATATTGGCGAAGGAAAACCACTTTAATTTAAAGAAAAGCCAAGGATATAAAAGTGATATAAATGATCTAAAAAAAAGCCTCAAAGCGGCTCACTTTAAAGTCAAAATAAAAGACGATTTTGACTTTTTTCAAGCTGAGATTCTTTATCGAGGCTTATTAAATAAAAATACTTTTCAAAATAGTTATGAAAAGACACGCTATCAACTGATTGACTTATGGGATTCCATTAATAATAATGAACGCCTCGATTTCGTAAATCGTGATTTAGAAAAAATCAAGCATAATTTATTTCATTTTAAAGTGAAAGATACGACTATTTGGATACCTTTTTTTGATGATTTATTTAATAATTTATATGATCACAGTATGACAATTTTTGAAAGCAAGCAATATTTCAACATCTACAAAGATTTCCAAAAGCAAGTAATTAATATTGCTACTTATCACCATTTACCATTTCAAGCTGGGTTTAGTAGTGCAAAATATGTCTTAGGATCAAAACAGCAATTTATTCTTTATCATCCGGAAATTAGGTCCTTATATTCAATTAAAGACTATCGATTAATTGATAAACTGTTTTTACCAGATGAATTCAGCCAAAAAGTAATTACTAAATTAGCTAGTTATTTTTTAAATAATGATGCGGTCGGACTTGGTAGTTATTTATTAGAAGAAAAATTAGTGTCAGATAAGATACGGAAAAGATTAATTAAATATTTATCGAAGGAGCGCCAGAAATGAAAAGCTTTGCGGTAACAACTTTAGGCTGTAAAGTTAATTCTTATGAATCGGAACATTATATTGCAGAGTTAAAGAAACTTGGATATCAACAAGTTTTTGATAAAGATATCGCTGATATTTATATTATTAATACTTGTGCAGTAACTAATATGGCAGCAGCGAAAAGTCGCCAAAAAATCTCCTCTGCTTTAAAACTTAATCCAGAAGCATTAATTTGCGTGGTGGGCTGTTATGTTCAAATTGCGGCTGAAAGTCTCGCTGAGAAATATCAAATTGATATCTTAGTTGGTTCTGATCAAAAGCAACAATTACCACATTTAATTGATACTGCCACAAAAAATAGACCTCAAAAGATTGTTAACAATGTCAGAAATAATGTTGAATTTGAAGATTTATTTGTTAGACATTTCCAACATCAAACTCGTGCCTTTTTAAAGATTCAAGATGGTTGTAATCAATTTTGTTCTTTTTGTATTATTCCATTTACTCGCGGAAAAGAACGTTCGTTAGAGTTAAGTAAAGTTGTGGATAATTTAAGAGCATTATTTTTAAGTCACCAAGAAGTAGTCTTAGCCGGTATTCATACAGGTCGCTATTTGACAGATGAAAACGATTTTACAAAACTTTTAATGACTATTGCCAAAGAGTTTTCTTTTCCAAAACGAATTAGAATTTCTTCAATTGAAATTAATGAAATAACTCCAGAAATTATCAAATTATTTAAAAACAATGAAATCTTTGCAAAGCACTTACATATTCCTCTCCAAAGTGGTAACGATAAAATTTTAAAAGCCATGGAACGACACTACTCGACTAGTGAGTTTATGACAATGCTAAACCAAATTCGTAAAGAGTTACCGGACTATTCAATTAGTACCGACGTCATTGTTGGCTTTCCGGGAGAAAGTGAAGCAGATTTTTTAATAACAAAAGACTTTATCAAAAGAGCTGAATTTTCTTTTTTACATGTTTTTCCATATTCATTGCGGGCTAACACCGTGGCAGCAAAGTTAGATAATCATGTTGATGGAGTTAGAAAACAACTGCGGGTTAAAGAGCTAATTGATCTTTCCCAAGAATTGTTGGAAAATTTCCAACAAAAGTTCTATAATAAGGAAGTTGTTGTTTTATTTGAACGCAAAAATAAAAACAACAATTATATCGGACACAGTTCTGAATATTTACAAGTCGAAGTGACCAGTTCCAACGATCTGATTGGCACTTATCAAAAAGTTAAAATAACAGAGTTTAAAAACCAAATTTGTTATGGCGAAATCTTGGGGGAAGTAAATGGCGAAACTATCAAACTTAATTAAAGACGCACCAAATATTCAAATTGACACTTTAATGGAAAGTTCAAAAGAGAAATGCTTAAACGGCATGTTTTTCGCATTACCAGGCTTAGTCCATGACGGACATGATTTCATTGATCAAGCCATTGAAAATGGGGCAGTTTGCATCGTTTATTCAAAAGAAGTTACTGCAATGAAAGCAGAAATTGTTTACATACAAGTTGAAGATACCTTTCAAGCTTTAAAACAAGTAGCTACGATTTTTTATGATAATCCAGCTGAAAAACTTCAAACGATAGGCGTAACAGGTACCAACGGGAAATCTTCTGTAGCTTATTTAATTAAATCTATTTTAAATAATTTTGAAATATGTGGTTATATCGGTACAATTTCAATTGAGTATGGCGAGATCCGAATTGAACCTAAATTTACGACACCGACTGTAGTAGAATTGTTATCTCATTTAAAAGATATGGTAAATCATTGTTGTAAATCAGTGACAATTGAGGCTACTAGCCAAGGTTTACATCAAGGTCGTTTAGATGTAATTGACTTTGATGCCGCAATTTTTACCAATTTAACATACGATCATTTGGATTACCATCGTAATATGGAAAATTACTTTTTGGCGAAAAAAAGATTATTTGACAATTTATCCGAAGAAGGGCTCGCGATTATTAATGTTGATGATGAATATGGACGAAAACTATTAGAAACAACTTCTAATAAAATAATTACTTATGGAATAAGTAACGAAGCTACTTATCATGGAAAAAATATTCAACTTTTTAAAGATAAAACTGAGTTTACTTTAAGCTGTTTTGATCAAGAATATCAAATTGAAACAAAATTAGTTTCTCGTTTTAATGTTTATAATGTACTAGCAGCTATTGCATATACTCATCAAGCTGGTCATAATTTGAAAGATATAATTGACGCCTTAGGTAAGATTAATCAAATTGATGGTCGAATGCAGAAAATAAACGAAAAAATTAATTTTGATGTGATTGTTGATTATGCCCATACTCCTGATGGTTATGTTAAGTTCTTTGATTTTGTTAAATCAGTAACACGACCAGATAAAAGAATCATTTCTGTTTTTGGAGCACCGGGAAAACGAGATAAGGATAAGCGAAGTATGTTAGCACAAATTGCTGACGAACACTCCGACTTGATTGTCTTAACCGAAGAAGACCCACGTGATGAAAATCCTGTTGAAATTGCTAAAGAAATCCAACAATCGCTTCATAGTAGTAAAAGTATTATTGTAATTGACCGTTATGATGCTATTAATCAAGCGATGATGCTAGCTAATGAAGGCGATACCGTATGTATTTTAGGAAAAGGATTTGAGAAATTCTTAGATCGTGAAACCGGTCGTGAATATTGGATGGGTGATGATGAGGCTGTTAAAGAGGTAATTAATGAAAACTTCAGTGAATAATTTAAATCAATATATTGATCATACTTTATTAAAAGCTAATGCAACTTTAAATGACATTGAAATACTAATCGAAGAAGCGAAAAAATTTCAGTTTAAAGCGGTTTGTTTGAATCCTTATTGGGTAAAAACTGCGGCTGATTTGTTAAAAGATAGCAATATTTTAATTTGTACGGTAATCGGTTTCCCACTTGGCGCCACTACTTTAGAAAGCAAAGTTTTTGAAACTAAAGATGCCTTAAACAACGGGGCTGATGAAATCGATATGGTAATTAATATTGGTGCTTTAAAAGACAAAAACTATTCTTATGTTCTAAAAGAAATTAAGGAAGTTGTAAAGGCAGCTGATGGCAAGACAGTTAAAGTAATTATTGAGATAGCACTGTTAACTGAAGAGGAAATTATCAAGGCATCACAACTTGTGGTCAAAGCTGGAGCAAATTTTGTTAAAACCAGTACTGGTTTTTCGACTAGTGGCGCAACAATTAGTGCCGTAAAACTAATTAAGGCAACTGTTTTAGACAAAAGCTTTATTAAAGCGGCTGGCGGGATTAAAAATCAAGCCATGATGCGAGCAATGATTGAGGCTGGAGCTGATCGAATTGGAACTTCTAGTGGTGTGGCCTTAATTAAAGATGAAAATAGTACAGATAAATATTAAATCAACTCTTGGTTGATTTTTTATAATGTTATAATTAAGAAAAGGAGGTCATTATGTATCATTATGGAATATTAGGTTTTGCCTCAATTACACCACGTTTTATTCAAGGTATTAAATTAAGTGAAAAAGGGAAAGTAAGTGCCTTAGCTAGTCGCAATCAAGACTTAAAGTTAGATGCAATAGAAATTTATGATGATTATCAAAAGTTACTTCAAGATCCAAAAATTGACGTAATTTATGTTCCAACCCCAAATTATCTCCATTTTCAACATGCTAAAGCAGCGATTACAGCTTTAAAACATGTCATTGTAGAAAAACCATTTACTATGACTTATGAAAGTGGGAAACGTCTTTTTGATTTAGCGCAAGCTGCCAACGTCTTTATTATGGAAGCCCAAAAAATTGTATTTTTACCAAGTACCAATTGGCTTAAAGAGCAGTTAGCTGAAAATTTAATTGGTAAGTTAGAGTCAATTACTTTACGACAATCATTTGCGGAAGGTGACCAAAATCATTGGATGTATGATGATAGTAAAGGTGGAGGAGTCGTTTATGGTAGCGGAAATTATCCTTTAGAGTTTATGATGCATCTTTTTGATACCACTGATTTTAAAGATTTTAAAGCGGTCCGCTATGTTAATGAGAATTTAGTTGATGAAGTTGTTGATATCAATTTTAAAATCAATGAGATTGAAATTAATGCCTATATTACTAGAAAAGAAACTTTCCAATCAGCAGCAATCTTCCGCGGCTCTAAAGGGGAGATTATTGTTGAAGATTTCTGGCGGGCTAAAAAAGCCGAAATGAACTTCTTTAATAAACCCTCTGATCGGATTTATTTTGATTTTGAAAATGAATTTAAATTTGAAGTTGATCATATCAATCAATGTTTAGAAGAAAAACTTTTAACTTCACCAATTATGAAACCTGAAATTACTTTAGCTTGTTTAAAATATATTGACCAAATTAAAGAAACAGAACCTTTACCTTTTAAAAGCAAACAATAAAGCTAACCGGACTATTAATAGTAGGGTACTCATAAATTAGGAAAGATTGCTTGAGATTAAACACCCAGTTTTTAACTGCTAAATATTCTTGATAGCCACCCGGATGAGCCAGGTAAGTTGTTATAACTAAAAAGCCACCGGGTTTTATAATGGTTTTTACGGCTTTTAATGATTTTAAAGTAGTTTCACTGGTGGTAATTAGTGTTTTGTCACCCTTTGGTAAATAGCCTAAATTATAAATTACGATATCGAGTCCAGTTTTGACATAATCCAAAACATCAACATGATTGGCAACAATATATTCAATATTAGAAAAATCAGCGGTAAGTTTTTTAGTGTTTTCCATCGCTTCTACGGAAATATCAAGACTGTAGACAAAAGCAAAGTTTTCAGCTAAAAATTTTGTGTCATAGCCATTGCCAGCTGTTAAATCAGCTGTTACTGCTTGTCTTGAGACATTTTCTTTTAAAAATTGGTGAATTTTTCTTAAATTACTTGTATCATTCATGTTTAGTTTCTCTTTAAAGATATTATAGCGTAAATCAAGAAAACATTATTAGTATTAAAGGCTTAATTTCCTTAATAAAGTTGATTTTTTCTTTAACTTTCGCTATAATTTAAGTGCTTGCTCAGAAGGGAGGGTGTGTATGTCGAAAGTGGTTGTTAAAGATAACGAAGCGTTAGATGACGCGTTACGTCGTTTTAAACGTCAAGTATCTCGTAACGGTACCCTTGCTGAAGCTCGCAAACGAGAATATTACGTCAAACCAGGCGTAAAGAAAAAAATGAAATCTGAAGCTGCTAGAAAAGCAAATCGTAAAAAGAGATAAAGTTAAAAAGAAATTGTTTTCAATTTCTTTTTTTTCTCATGGAGGAATCATGCAAAAAAGTTACAATGTTGCCATGTTAAGTATTGATGAATTAAAAGCTCTCTTTGGTCCAAATGACGCCTTTTTTAAATTGTTAGAGAAGCATTTTGATTTAGTTTTAACTTATCATGATGGCAATATTCTGATTGAAAATGGTCAAGATACAACGACTATTATTCGAGTTTTAGATACTATGATCGATGAAATAACCTTAAAAAGAAGTCTATCTGAAGAAGATATTATATATATAGCCCATTTAGCGAAAGATAATCAACAACATTTATTTAAAGAATTTAAAACTAATCCCTTAGGAAAAACCTTTGATGGAAAATATGTCTCGGCTAAGACGCTTGGCCAGAAGTTGTTTGTTGATGCCATGAAAAAAGAAGATATCACATTCGCAATTGGTCCTGCCGGAACTGGGAAGACATATTTAGCGGTAGTTTACGCTACTACTTTATTAAAGCAAGGTTTAATTAAACGGATTATATTAACTCGACCAGCGGTTGAAGCTGGTGAAAGTCTTGGATTTTTACCCGGCGACTTAAAAGAAAAGGTTGACCCATATTTACAGCCGCTTTATGATGCTTTAAATGAAATGTTGGGGGTTGACCAAGTGGAACGATATTTAGAAAAGAAAATTATTGAAATTGCACCCTTGGCTTATATGCGAGGTCGAACTTTATCAGATTCATTCATTATTTTAGATGAAGCTCAAAATGCGACAAAAACCCAAATTAAAATGACTTTAACGAGAATTGGCTATAATTCTAAAATGGTTATTAATGGTGATATCACTCAAGTTGATCTAAGAATAAAGGTAAATTCGGGACTGAAGGCAGCGGCAAATTTATTAAAAGGAATTCCAGGAATTACTTTAGTAAATTTAACAAGCTTAGATGTCGTCCGCCATCCTTTAGTACAAAAAATTATTGATGCATATGAAGCAGCCGATTCCGATGCAAATGGTGATATAATTAGCTAAAGGAGTAACAACGTGGAATTAACTATTATTAATCAAACTCCAGATGATAGTTGGCTAGCATATCAAAGTTTATTTGATTTAATCATAGCTGAGGCTGAAAAAGAAATAAGTTTAAAGCCGGAATATGAGTGCGCAGTTATTTTTGTCAATAGTGCCATGATTCGTCTTATCAATCAAGAGTACCGTCAGAAAGATGAGAGTACCGACGTGATTAGTTTTGCCATGTTTGATGATGATCCTTTAAATAGCGAAGCTAATATTTTAGGTGATATTTTTATTAACGTCGAGGCAGTTGTCAGTCAAGCTAAACAGTACCAGCATACTGAAAAAAGAGAAGTAGGCTTTCTCTTTTTACATGGTTTATTACATTTGCTCGGGTATGATCATCAAAATCAAAGCCAAGAAAAAGTAATGTTTGACTTACAAGATAAAATCCTGGAAGGTATTGTGAAGCGATGAAAGCAAAATTTACTCCGGCCTTATTAGGCTTAAAAGCGGCTTTTAGCGATTTTAGTGTTATTATTTTAGTAATTATTGCTGTTTTAGCCTTAATCGGTGCTTGGCTTTTAAATTTTACTTTTTATGAGTTCTTGATAGTTTTGATGATGAGTGCTTTAGTCATTGGTTTAGAAATAATTAATAGTGCCATTGAAATATTGGCAGATTTAGTTGATAACAATAATAATAGTAAAATTGCGCAAGTTAAAGATTTAAGTGCGGCAGCCGTTTTCTGGGCAGCACTTATGGCATTTCTAGTCGGTATTTTAATTGTAATTAAACATCTAATTTAGGAGTATATTATGACATATCAAAAAGTTATTAAAGAAGCCTTTAAGGCAATGGAAAATGCTTATGCCCCTTATTCCAAATACTTAGTCGGGGCTTGTGTTTTAACAAAAGATGGGCGCTATATTTACGGCGCTAATGTTGAAAATGCCAGTTATGGGGCAACTAATTGTGGAGAAAGAAGCGCAATTTTCGCTGCTTATTCTTTAGGTTATCGTCAAAATGATATTGAAGCAATTGCGATAGTTTCTAGTGGTAAAAAATTAGGTACACCTTGTGGCATTTGTCGCCAAGTTTTATCAGAGTTACTTTTACCAGACACTCCAATTATTTTAAGTAATGGCAAGGAAACTAGGATTATGACAATTTCGCATCTTTTACCAGATAATTTTTCACCCGAGGATTTAAAATAATGTTTCGCTCAGGTTTTGTAGGTATCATTGGACGTCCTAATGCCGGAAAGAGCACTTTATTAAACAGTTTGATTGGGACTAAGATTGCGATTATCGCTGATAAACCACAAACTACTCGTAATGTGATTCGTGGGGTACGTACCGATGAAGATAGTCAAATCATCTTTATTGATACCCCTGGTATTCATAAGCCAATTCATGAACTAGGCAAAAGAATGAATGTGGCAGCTTTAAGCACCTTAAATGGTGCTGACATTATTTATTATATGTTTGATGTTACTGCACCACTGGGACGAGGCGATATGTTTGTGATTAATCAATTAAAAACTATCACTAAACCAATATTTTTATTGTTAAATAAAAGTGACTTAATTGAAAAAGATCAATTATTACCGTTAATTGAAGAATTAAACCAACATCATATCTTTCAAGAAGTAATTCCAATTTCAGCTTTAGAAAATGATAATTTAGATACTTTGATATCAGTTACAAAAGATTATTTAACTGATACTTTAAAATATTATCCAACTGATCAAATAACTGATTATCCTGAACAATTTATTATTGCGGAAATTATCCGTGAAAAAGTAATTAGTTTAACTGAAGAAGAAATTCCGCACTCGATTGCTGTAACCATTGAGAAAATTAGTAAAAAAAGAGAAACCTTAATTATTAATGGCTTAGTATTAGTCGAAAGAGATTCTCAAAAGGGGATTATCATCGGAAAAAATGGACGAATGTTAAAGGCAATAGGCACCCAAGCACGCAAAGAGCTAGAAGTACGTTTTGGTACTCCAATCTTTTTAGAGTTATTTGTTCGTGTCGAAAAAAATTGGCGTAATAAAGCTACTAAGCTTCAACAATTAGGTTATTTAAAACCGGAGATTGATTAATGACAAGTATTAGTTATGGAATTGTCTTAAAAAGAATTGATTATAAGGAAAATGATGTAATTTTAAAAATTTTAACAAATGAAAGTCAATTACTCTCGCTTTATGCCCGTGGGATTAAGAAAGCCCAAAGCAAAAATAGCTATGCTTGTTCGCTTTTAGCCGAAAGTGAGTTCACTTATCAAGCAAAAGATCAAAAGTTACCTTTTTTAATTACCGGAAACTTAGTTTTAGCACATCAAAACTTGTTTCAAGACTATGATTTAATGATTTTAGCGACTGTTATGGCTGATTTATTAGCTGAAATCTTAGCTTATGATGATAATTGGCCAGATGCTTTTCAACTGTTCCAAGCTTATTTAAATATGCTTGCTAAAAATACTGACTTAGTAGCGTTATTTGGTTTATTTTTAGTGACTTTATTAAAACAACTCGGAAGTTCATTACATGTTGATAGTTGTGTGGTTTGTAATCATAGTAAAGTTGTTGGAATTGATCTAAATCTAGGTGGTTTTGTGTGTCGTAATCATGCAAATAAAGCATTAATTTATGATAAAGAATTTCTAAGAAAATTTCGTTTGATTAATAAAGCTAGTCATGAAAATTGGGAAGAAATAATAAAACAGGAGCCATTTGAGAAGGAAATTGTCACTATTTTAAGTGGTGCTTTAGAGAAATATAGTGGTCTTAGTTTTAAGACATTTAAGTTTATTCAAAGTGTTTTTAGTATATAATATAAGATATTATCGTAGAAATGAGGAATGAAGTGGAAAAGTTTAATTTAGAGAAAATTGTTGGACACGCGAAAAATACAGGCTATGTTTTTCAAGGTTCTGAAATTTATGGTGGCTTAGCTAATACTTGGGATTTTGGACCATTAGGAGTGGAACTGAAAAACAATATTAAAAAAGCATGGTGGAAAAAATTCATTATGGGACATCAAGAAAATGTTGGTTTAGATGCCGCAATCTTGATGAATCCTTTAGTTTGGCAAGCTAGTGGTCACTTAGATACTTTTAATGATCCAATGGTTGATTGTAAAGTATGTAAAATGCGTCATCGCGCTGACCAATTAATTGAAGACTTTGATCCATGTGTTAATGCTAGTCAGCTTAGTATTAGTGAAATGGATGACTTTATTGCCTCTCATCAAATTAAATGTCCCAACTGCGGTAGTCATGACTTTACAAAAATTAGACAATTTAACTTAATGTTTAAAACTTTTCAAGGTGTGGTTGAAGATGAGGCTAATACAATTTATCTCAGACCTGAAACAGCTCAAGGCATCTTCGTTAATTTTAAAAACGCTTTAAGAACTTCGCGTAAGAAAATTCCCTTTGGAATTGGGCAAATTGGAAAGAGCTTTCGAAATGAAATCACACCTGGTAATTTTATCTTTCGAGTTCGTGAATTTGAACAAATGGAACTTCAATATTTCTGTGAACCAGGAACTGATTTAAAATGGTACAAATATTGGCAAGATTATAGCTGGGATTGGATTATAAAATTAGGAGTAAAGCCAGAAAATCTTAGAATGCGCGATCATAGTAAAGAAGAACTTTCTTTTTATTCTGTAGCTACATCTGACATTGAATATTTATTCCCCTTTGGGTGGGGCGAAATCTGGGGTATCGCTGATCGAACTGACTATGATTTAACCCAACATCAAACTTTTAGTAAAACTAATCTTGAATATTTAGACCCGGTAACTAACGAAAGATATATTCCATATGTTGTTGAGCCATCAGTAGGAGTAGAAAGATTATTTTTGATGTTTCTTTATGATAGTTATCATGAAGAAGAACTGGAAAATGACAGTCGGATTGTCATGAAACTCCATCCTTTTTTAGCGCCTGTTAAGGCCTGTGTGATGCCTTTAACGAAGAAACTTAGTAATGAAGCTTTAGAGGTTTATAAAACACTTCAAGAAGACTTTATGATTGAATATGATGAAGCCGGTAGTATTGGTAAAAGATATCGTCGTCAAGATGCGATTGGGACTCCGTTTTGTATTACTGTCGACTTCGATAGTGAAATTGATAACACGGTTACTGTCAGAGAACGAGATTCAATGGAACAAACCCGAATTGCGATAAGTGAACTAAAGACTTATTTGAATGAAAGACTTAATTTTTGAGGTGATTTAGTGCGAATTAAAGAGGCGGATATTCAACAAATTCGTCAAAAAGCTAATATTGTTGAGGTAATTGGCCAACATCTCGCTTTACATAAGGCGGGACGGAATTATACTGCTTTATGTCCTTTTCATAATGACACAAATCCATCTTTAATGATTTCTAGCGAAAAGCAAATCTACAAATGTTTTGTTTGTGGTGCTGGTGGCAATGTTTTTACTTTTTTGCAACAATATCAAAAACTTACCTTTGTTGAAGCAGTTAAATCGGTAGCTGATTTAGTTGGTATTACTTTAGATATTGACGATGATTTCTTTAAAAGTAAGTACTCACCAGAAATTATGAGACTTTTTGATTTATTAAATGAAACTATTAGTTATACAACTTATCAGTTAAATCTTGATGAAAATCAAAGAATTAAAGATTATTTAACTAATCGAAATATCTCAGAGCGGGCTATTAAAAAATTTAAGATTGGTTATAACCCAAAGCATACCTTAAATAAATACTTATTAAAGAAAGGTTATACCCATAGTGAATTACAAGACGTTAATTTAATTCATTTTCAAGCTGAAACCGATTATGATGTCTTTAGTAATCGGATTGTTTTCCCAATTTATAATGATGATAATCAACCGGTTGGTTTTAGTGGCCGTGTCGTTAATCAACAAGATCAGCCAAAGTATATTAATACTTCAGAAACAAAAATCTATGTTAAAGGTAATTTATTATACAATTTAAACTTAGCAAAAGTCGCCATCCGTAGTGAAAAATTCGTTTACTTAGTTGAAGGTGTTTTGGATGTTATTGCTTTTGATGAAGCTAAAGTCTTCAATGTAGTAGCATCACTTGGAACAGCTTTAACTAAGCAACAAGTTAATCTTTTAAAACGAGTTACTAATAAAGTGGTGATTGCTTATGATGGGGACGACGCTGGATTAAATGCCGCCAATCAAGCTGGTAAATTATTTCAAGAAGCTAACTTTGAAGTATTAGTTTTCAATAATTTCCAAGGCTTAGATGCGGATGAATATTTAATAAAGTATGGTAATGAGGATTTTACTAAAGCAATTAGTCAAAGTATGACTTGGATTGAGTTTTTAATGGATTACTATTTGAAACAGTATGATTTAAATAATTATCAGGACAAGAAAAACTATACTAAAGAAATTATTAAAGAAATTAGTCGATTGAAAGATAACTTTGATCAAGAACATTATTTCAGTGTTCTCTCAAAAAATACTGGCTTCGAACTAGCTACTTTAAAACAAGTTATTAAAGAAGTTAAAGTTGTTAGAAGACCTGAGCCGAAAATTCAAGAAATGAAACCGGCACGTTTGGCTCGCGAGTTACGAATTGAGTTTGAAATCATTAATCAAATCCTGCTTGACAAAGCTGGTTTTGAGATATTTCAAAGAGAATTGGGTCATTTGATTACTGACCCCGGCCAACAGTTAATACTCTTAATTAAAGATTGGTATTTAAAATATGATAAAATAGAGGTAGCGGATTTGTTAAGTGATCTCTCAGATCAAAGAGTTCGACAGTTGCTTTTAACAATAACTGAACTTGAAACAATGCAACAAGTCTACAATCCGAAAGTTTTACACGAATCAATTAACCGCTTAAAAGTTCAAATGATTGATAGTAGAATTGAACTGTTAAGTAAGAAAATTAGTCAGGACCAATTAGATATCGTTGATATAACCAAAGAAATTGGTGAATTAAGGAAAGAAAAAGAATTAATATTGAAAGGAGAAGCGTATGAAAATATATAAAACACTAGAACAAGTTAAAGACGACTTAGTCGAAAAATATAAAAACGAAGAAGAACTTTTACAAAACGATGTTTTAGAAGCTGTTGATCATCTTGATTTAAATGATGATGAATTAGAAGATTTATATGAGTGGCTCAATAAAGAAGATATTGAGATTACCGAAGATGACTTAGAAGATGATGATGAGGACTTATTTGATGGGGATGACGAAGACGAGGAAGAAGATAGTAAAGCTCGAGATGCGACCGTTGCCGCCAAAAACTTATCAATACTAGAAGCATCATTTGCTGAACAAACCCCAACAAAAACTAATGATCCTGTAAAAATGTATTTAAAGGAAATTGGACGAGTTGATTTACTAACGGCTAAAGAAGAAGTTGAAATTGCGAAACGAATTGAAGCTGGTGATGAAGATGCCCGAGCACTTTTGATTTCTGCTAACTTAAGGTTAGTTGTATCAATCGCCAAAAAATATGTTGGCCGAGGAATGTTATTTTTAGATTTAATACAAGAGGGTAATATGGGTCTAATTAAAGCTGTTGAGAAATTTGATTATACCAAAGGCTTTAAATTTTCTACATATGCGACTTGGTGGATTCGCCAAGCTATCACCAGAGCGATTGCTGATCAAGCTCGGACCATTCGGGTACCAGTTCATATGGTCGAAACGATTA
>CAYUXU010000018.1:0-4840 GCA_964449005.1 uncultured Erysipelotrichaceae bacterium
AATTAAATAATCTCAACTAAGAAATTATTATAAAAGGCAAACTTCGGTTTGCCTTTTCTTTAGTTTCTTTAGTATAATGCACTATAAAAGGAGAATTTATGCGAAATAATATTTCAGAAGATTTATTACAGTTTATTGAAGCCAGTCCCTCAATGTTTCATGTTGTAGCTAACTTTAAAAAAGAATTACTGGCGGCTGGGTTTCAAGAAATAAAAGAAAATGATAACTTTCAAGTTGTTGCTAATAAAAATTATTTTGTGACCCGTAATGATAGTAGTATTATCGCTTTTAAAATACCAAGTGATACTAACAATTTAAATTATAAGATTGTGGCCTCTCATAGTGATGCACCAAGCTTTAAAATTAAACCAAATTATTATTTAGAAAGAAATGGTTTTACTTGTTTAAATGTCGAACCATATGGTGGGGTTTTAATGGCAACTTGGTTTGATCGACCTTTGTCACTAGCGGGACGAGTATTTATCAAGGAAGATGATCAAGTAAAAAGCCTCTTGTTTGCTTATCCACAACCATTATTTACGATTCCTAGCTTAGCGATTCATTTAAATCGGGAAGCTAATACTAACAATGCTTTAAATCCACAAAATCATTTACTACCAATTTTAAGTCAAAATCATCTTGGATTTATTGAAGAGCTAATTGCGGAGACTTTAAAAAGAAAATTAGAAGATATTGTTGAATTTGAATTATTCTTGTATCCAGTTTCTAAAGGATATTTTTGGGGAGCAGAGAATGAATTTATTTCAGCTCGCCAATTAGATGATCTTCAATCAGCTTATAGTAGCTTTCAAGCCTTTATGAAATCTGACAATCAATCAGAAGTAACGGTTTTCACTTGTTTTGATAATGAAGAAGTCGGTAGTCAAACTCGACAAGGGGCCGCTTCATCATTTTTAAAAGAAACTTTAGAGAAAATTAGTTTTACTTTAGGTTATGTAGGAATCAAGCATTATCAAGTTTTAGCACGGTCACTTTTAGTTTCTGCTGATAATGCGCATGGCATGCATCCTAACTATAGCGATAAATCTGATCCTAGTAACCAAGTCAAACTTAACCAAGGGATTGTGATTAAATATAATGCCAATCAAAGTTATACTACTGATGGGCTTACTGCTAGTATTTTTAAAAGTTATTGTGAGCTAGCAGATGTACCATTTCAAAATTATACTAACCGCTCTGATTTAAGAGGAGGAGGTACTTTAGGTAGTATTAGTTTGTCACAAGTTAGTATTCCATCACTTGATATTGGTTTAGCCCAATGGGCGATGCATTCAATTAATGAAAGTGCTGGTGTCCTTGATACCAATTATTTATATCAAGCATTATTAAAATTCTATCAATTGCCTTTAATGATAGATGGAACTAACTTTAAAATAACCGAAAAAAAAATAGGAAGTTAAACTTCCTATTTTGCATTTTGATAATTTGTTAAGACTTGATCCCAATTAATTACTTTAAACCAATTCGCAATATAATCAGGACGACGGTTTTGATAGTTGAGATAATAAGCATGTTCCCAAACATCAATTCCTAAGATCGGTGTTTTTCCTAAAGAATAAGGATTATCTTGATTTGGGGTGGATAAGACTTCTAAAGTACCATCAGCATTGACAACTAACCAAGCCCAACCACTTCCAAAACGAGTTTTGGCAGCGTTATCTAATTCGGTTTTAAGATTGTCAAAAGAACCAAAGTCACGATCAATCGCATCTTTTAATTCACCAGTTGGCGTTTGACCAGTTGCTGGAGCTAAAGTTTCCCAAAATAAAGTGTGGTTCAGATGACCACCACCATTATTACGAACCGCCATTTTAATATCATCTGGTAATTGGTCGAGATCTTTCACGATGTCTACTAAATCCACTTTTTGAAAATCAGGATGTTTTTCTAAAGCTGCATTTAAATTATTAATGTAAGCTTGGTGGTGTTTCGTGTGATGAATTTCCATGGTTAAAGCATCAATTTCAGGTTCAAGAGCATCATAACTGTAGTTTAATTTCGGTAATGTGTGTGTCATTATATTTCCTCCTTGACTTGATTTTAATATAACAAATCTGAGGTGATTTAACTATTAAAATGCTTTAAGAAAAAAAGAGGATATTTCTATAAATATTTTTCATTATGTTATAATGTTGCTATTAGGAGGCACTATGGGCTTTGATAAATTACTCGTATTAATTAGTTTTCTCTTGATTTATATCTTACTGATGGTCTTACCAAAATATCGTGCTTATATAGCTTTAGCTGGTGCGACCTTTTATATTTTATTTGGAGTTGTTACTTTCAGTGAAGCACTGAATTATATTAATTGGAATGTCATTATGATGATTGCTGGAACAATGGGGACAGTTCATTTTTTTATTGAATCAAAAATGCCAGCCTTAATGGCGGAGTTTATTATCAGTAAAACTCCTAATGTTAAATGGGCAATTATTGCCTTATCATTATTTGCAGGAATTATTTCTGCTTTCGTTGATAATGTTGCAACCGTTTTAATGGTGGCACCAATCGCTTTAACGATTTCAAATAAACTCAAGATTTCTCCTGTTTCTAGTATTATTGCGATTGCGATTGCTTCAAACTTACAGGGGGCCGCTACTTTGGTAGGAGATACGACTTCAATCTTATTAGCGGGCGTCGCTAATATGAATTTCTTTGATTTCTTTTGGTTTTTAAATCGACCTGGAATGTTTTTTGTGGTTCAAGCTGGAGCACTTGTGGCAACTTTATATTTACTATGGATTTTTAGAAAAGATACATTAGCGATCAAAACTAATGATAAAACTGAGGTGAAAGATTATGTGCCTTCATATTTATTAGGTTTAACAATTTTATTTTTAATCATTGCTTCATTTATTCCCAATGCTCCAGAAAACATTAATGGTTATATTTGTATGGCATTGTATGGAGTTGGAATTTTACATCACGTGATTCGTAAAGAGTCGAATTTAATCAAAAAATCTTTACAAGAAATTGATTATTTTACTTTATTACTATTAACGGGATTATTCGTGGTAATTGGAGGAATTACTGAAATTGGTTTAGTAGCTGATTTAAGCCATTATATAGGAACGATCACAAACAATATCTTTTTACTATATACGATTATTGTTTGGTTATCAGTTTTACTATCAGCCTTTATTGACAACATTCCTTATATTGCGACGATGTTGCCAGTAATTGCGGCTTTAGGAGCTGACTTAGGTCATACTCCATATGTATTATATTTTGGATTACTGGCGGGAGCTACTTTAGGAGGAAACTTAACCCCAATTGGTGCTTCGGCAAATATTGCTGGACTAGGAATTTTAAAAAGAGCTGGTTATGATGTGAAGCCGTTAACTTTTATGAAAATGGCAGTACCTTATACCTTACTGGCGGTATTTACTGGTTATGTATTGATTTGGGTGCTTTACGTTTAAATAGATTAGTTGAAAACGCTTGCTTTATTAGATAAGTAACGATACAATTAAGATAGTTAGGGGTGGTAATATGCACAAAATCGGGGATGTTATTACCAAAGTTTATTTTACAAATAAATTACCTTTTTAGGTGGCATTGTTGTGCCATCTTTTTTATACTTTGATTCAACAGTAGGGAGGGAAGAGTATGAATCAACAAGACAAACTTTTCTTTGATGCAGCTGCTAATGGAGATTTTAGTTTAGTTACTTCAGCAGTTTCACAAGGTGCTAATGTCAATGTCGTTAACCAAGAAGGTCGGACGGCTTTAATGCGTAGTGCCAAACGCGGTCTTTATAATATTGTGAGATTCTTATTAGACAATGGGGCCGATGTTAATGTAATTGATGATAAAAAGAAGAATGCTTTAATGGGAGCAGCCAAGAAAGGCCATTACGATATAGTTAAATTACTAATCGAATCAGGAATTGAAGTTAATCAAATTGATTACAAGCAACGGACCGCTTTAATGCGGGCAGCTTTCTTAGGACATCACGAAGTTGTTGCGCTTTTAATTGATAATGGTGCGACGATTGATAATCAAGATGAAATGGGGCGAACTGCGCTGATGGAAGCTTGTATCGCTTACCAAGTGGACACTATTAAGGTTTTATTAGATCACCAAGTTGAAGTTGACTTAAAAGATAATAATGGCTGTACGGCTTTAATGCGGGCGGCATATTCTGGTTATCTACCTTTAGTAACGTTATTACTAGAAGCTGGTGCTGATAAAGAAATAGTAGATAAAGATGGAAATAAAGCAATTCATTATGTCAGACAACATAATTTAGATGAATTAAAACCAATTTTAAAGTAGGAGGGAATATGAAAGATTATTTATCAAGTGAAATTAGAAATGTTTGTTTATTAGGCCATAGTGGTAGCGGCAAAACATCTTTAGTTGAAGCGATTTTACATTTTACTAAGAAAATTGATCGCAAAGGTAAGATTAGTGATGGCAATACCGCACTTGATTTTGACAGTGAAGAAATTAAACGACAAGTTTCGGTTTATTTAGGGGTAGCTCCGGTTGAGTGGCAAGATTGTAAAATTAACTTTATTGATACACCAGGTTATTTAGATTATGCTGGTGAACTAGCAGCGGGCTTACATGTCGCTGATAATGCCTTAATCGTAGTTAGTGCTAAAGATGGGGTCCAACCTGGAACAGAAACTGCGGTAAAGTTAGTTCGTGAGAAGGGTTTACCGACGATATTTTTTATTAATAAAATGGATGAAGAAAATGCTTCCTTTGAGGATGTTTATCAACAACTTCGTGATTTATATGGAAAAACTGTTATTCCATTTGAAATCCCGATTATTGAAAATAAAGTAGTAGTTGGTAGTGTTAATGTCTT
>CAYUXU010000018.1:4850-13044 GCA_964449005.1 uncultured Erysipelotrichaceae bacterium
TAAAGCGTGGTATTACGATAATAAAGATGAACCACAAGCGGTACCTGAAGCAATGGTTGCTGAAGTAAGCGAATACTATAATCAAATTGCTGAAGCAGTTGCCATGACTGATGATGAATTAATGGAAAAATTCTTTAGTGAAGAACCTTTTACGGAACATGAACTAGCTAAAGGTTTAAGAATTGGTGTCAGAAATGGTGAAATCCTCCCGATTTATACTGGTTCGGCCGAAACTGAAACTGGAATTAGACGCTTACTTGACTTAATTACTGAATATTTACCAAGTTATGCCGAAAAAGGTATTATTCAAGGAACTTTCCAAAAGGAAGTTAAAGAATTAGAAACTAACGAACAAGAAGCTACTAGTGCTTTTGTCTTTAAAACTATTATTGACCCTTTCGTCGGTAAGATTTCGTATATTAAAGTTATGACTGGGGTCTTAAGTAGTGACACAAATTTAATTAATGTTAATAAGGATAAAACAGAAAAAATTGGTTCTTTATTCTTTATTAATGGTAAACATCAAGTAGCGGCCGGTAAGGTCTTTACTGGTGATATTTGTGCTATTACAAAACTAGCTTTAACTGAAACTAATGATACTTTAGCGGTTAAAGATGCTAAGATTATTTACCCAGCAGTTTCCTTTAAACCACCAATGTTAGAAGTAGCGATTCGTCCTAAGAGTAAAAATGACGAAGACAAGCTTTCTGGCGGGTTACAACGTTTAGCTGAAGAAGATAAATCGATGAAGATTATTAAAAACAGTGAAACTAAAGAAACGATTCTGGCAGGCTTAGGTGAGCAACATATTGATGTTTTATTAAGTAAGTTAAAAGATAAATATAAAACTGAAGTTGAAACTAGTGAACCAAAAGTTCAATATCGTGAAACAATTACTGGTAAAGTTTTAGCGGAAGGAAAACATAAGAAACAATCTGGTGGGGCTGGCCAATATGGTCACGTCTTTGTCGAGTTTGAACCAAATGACTCGGAAGATATGGTCTTTGAAGAAAAAGTCTTTGGTGGAGCAGTCCCAAGACAATATTTCCCTGCGGTTGAATCGGGACTAAGAGAATGTATGTTAGAAGGTGTTTTAGCCGGTTATAAAGTAGTGGGGGTTAAAGCCACTTTAACTGATGGTTCTTACCATGAAGTTGACTCGAAAGAAATTGCTTTTAAATCGGCAGCTCGTCTCGCTTATCGTGATGGTATGCCAAAAGCCAAACCAATCTTACTAGAACCAATCGGTAAATGTGAAGTATATGTTTCTGATGAATATACTGGGACAATTGTTGGTGACCTTAATAAAAGACGCGGCATTATTTTAGGAATGGATGCGATGGAAAATGGTGATCAAAAGATTACCGCTGAAGTTCCAATGGCAGAGATGCAACGTTACGCTATTGAATTAAGAGCGATGACCCAAGGTCGTGGGGAATATATCTTTGACTTTGAGCGCTATGAACCCGCACCAGCTCCAATTGCCGAACGAGTTATCGCATTAGCGAAACAAGAGAAAGAACAGGCTAATAAATAAAATAAGAAGAAACACTATTTCTGGTAGTGTTTCTTTTTTAAATCACCTATAATAAACTAAGACAAGGAGAATGGTAATGCTTCAAGTTTTAATCTCAGGTTTTGATTCATTTGGAAAAGAGGAAATTAATCCATCTTTTTTGGCGGTTAATAATTTGCCAGATCAAATTAATGGTGCCAAACTAATTAAATTAGAATTAGCGACAATTTATGAAACTGCTTTTGAAACCTTAAAACAAGCCATCGAAAAGCATCGACCAGACATAGTAATCGCAGTGGGTCAAGCTGGTGGGCGTGATAAAATATCACTTGAAAAATATGGCTTTAATTGGTTAGATTTTAAAATTGCTGATAATCAAGGCAACATTCTTAAAAACCAATTTATTGATGAAAAGTTACCAATGAAACTTAACAGTAATTTACCAATTGATTTTATCTTAGAAAAAATAACTAAACAAAATATCCCCTTAGAAATTTCATATCGAGCCGGCGGTTTTATTTGTAATGAAGTATTGTATCGTTTATTAAATTATGCAAATATTTATCATACTGATTTACTAGCAGGTTTTATCCATGTTCCTTATGAATTAAGTCAAATCAAAGACAAGCCGAATCAATTTGGAATGGCATTAAATGAAATTACCATGGCTTTAGAAATGATTATTCATGAAACTATTAATTATCTTAATAGTGTCAAAGTTGCTAAAAAGTTTTGAAGTTTGCTAAACTTAAAAGAAAGAGGGACAAATATGTATGAAAAAAGTTTAGCTCTTTTAAGAGCACGTGGTGTCAGAATATCTGATATTGTTGATTGTGTTACCTTTTTACAAAAAGATTATACGAGCAATTTTAATCATGAAGAAATTAGAAGATATATTTTAAAAGTAATTGGCAAGCGGGAAGTCCAACATGCGATTATAACCGGCATTGAATTAGATATGTTAGTTGAAGAAAAACTCTTAATCAATAAGGAATTAGAAGAAATTTTAGCCAATGATTACCCTTTATACGGTATGGATGAAGTATTAGCTTATGGGATTTGTAATTTATATGGTTCAATTGCTTTAACTAATTATGGTTATATTGATCGAGCTAAACCAGGAATTATTGGAGAACTTAATTTAAAAAAGCCCGGTGTCTGCCATACTTTTTTAGATGATATTGTCGGAGCAATTGCAGCAAGTGCCGCTAGTCGAGCTGCACATAAATGGGAGGATTATGAAAAAAATCGTTAAAGTGTTGCTAATCGCTTTAGTATTAGCGAGTTGTGGTAAAAAATTACCAACTGCAGAACTTAATCAAAAATTAGATAACAAAGAAAGTTTTGTTTTATATATTAATCAAACCACTTGTTCAGCTTGTGCTGAATTTAATCCGGTTTTAAAAGAAGTCAAGAAAAACTACCAAGTTGAATATTATGACTGGGTGGTTGACACTGATAAAAGTGAGAAAGCCGACATTGAGGCCTTAGTTAAACGCTTAAATCTACCGGAGAGCTTAGCGACTCCGACTTTAGTAATTATTAAGGAAGGTACAACCAGATCTTTTCAAGTAGGTTTTATGCCTTATCGTGACCTTTTAGATTATTTTAAGACTTATGGTATTATCCAATAGTCCAGAAATATTTAATCCAATTACTAGTGAAGCGTTTCTTTTTGAACTTAAAAATTTAGGAATCAAAAAAGGAATGCCACTTTTAGTTATTAGTTCAAAAAATTTTTCAAAACAAATTATCGGCGGTTCACATGCGGTTGTCGAAACGCTTTTAAATAGTGTTGGTACTGAAGGTACCCTGATAATGGAAGCCTTTAATATTTTAAATAGTGAACCAAGTTTTTGGAAGCGACCGGTGATTCCCCAACACTTTTTAAAATCAATGCGAGAATTTATGCCAGTTAGTAATGTTTATTATGATGATGTGGCTAGTGAGATTGTGGATAATTTTCGAAAAAGACCAAAAGTAGTTTATAGTTTTCATCCTCGCTTTAGTTATTTGGCGATTGGGAAACTAGCTAAAGCAATTACAGCTGGGAGAGAATTAAATTATGCTTTTGGTCAGACATCGCTCTTACAAAGACTTTATGAATTAAATGGTCATGTTTTATTTTTAGGCAAAAAAGTTAATCAAAGCACTGCCTTATATTTAGCTCAATATCATTCTGGGAAATTTCCTAAGATATTACAAGGAGCGAAAGTTAGTCTTGGCATTGAGAATAAATGGCAGAAGTATTTAGAATTACGACATCATCATCGTTATGATGAAAAACTCGTCACAGAATTAATCGATTATAAATTACTTAAAGTGAGTGAATTAAACCAACAAACGATTGCTTTAGCGAATATGAGAAGTTTTAGTGATTATGCTAGAGATTATTATTTAAGGAATATCTAAGAAATCTGCTATAATTAGATTGTCACAGAGGAGCGTAACGCTGAGACTTGCTTCGGCAAGAACTCTTAGGACCTGAACTAGGTAATACTAGCGGAGGGAGCGGCAAATTTTACGCCTCTTGTTGTAGGAGGTTTTTTTTATGAAAATTCGACAAGTTGTTTTTGGTAGTTTATATTTAGCTTTATTCACAGTTTTAAATGTTATTTCAGCTTATGTAGCATTTCTTCAAATGCCAAATGGTGGCAGTATTGAAATTGGAGTAATTGCTTTATTTTTAGCGAGCTATCATTTTGGGGCAAAGTTTGGAGTCTTGATTAGTCTTTTATCAGTTTTAATGCAATATTTAACACAAGGCTTAGCGGCCCCAATTTATATAATTGGTCTTAATCAATTTCTTTTAGATTATGTTTTGGCGTTTGGTAGTTTTGGTTTAGCCAGTATCTTTAAAAATTATCGAATATTTAAATTTGATTTCTTTAGTGGAGTTGTGATTACTTATATCTTAAGATTTATTAGTTCTTCACTGGCGGGTTATTTATATTGGGGATTACCGATTGCTGGATCAATGCTTTATAATTTTGGTTATAATTTTGTGACAATGATGATTGCTTTATTAATAGTTCCTAGTCTCTATCAGAAAATTAACCTTTTAACTAAGTTGGATTAAAGTTATGTTATAATCAATGGTGAGGTTTTTTTATGAAGCAAGATATTTCGAAAGTAAAAAATCAAGCAGCACCATTAAACGAATTTGTTAATATCGTTAGTTATAAACATAACGGAGAGGTTCATCGGATTTGGGATAAAGCTTTTGTGACAGCGGAAACCAAAGACTATATTGTGGCTATTACTAATCGCGCTTGGGTCGTTGAATCCAATGGTCAACGTTGGCTAACTAGAGAGCCAGCAGTTTGTTTTTATTATAAGAAACGTTGGTTCAATGTCATTGCGATGATTCGTCGCAAAGGGATCTTTTTTTATTGTAACTTAGCTAGTCCCAGTTTTTATGATGGAGAAGCGATTAAAAATATTGATTATGATTTAGATATTAAATTTTTTCCAAATGGTAGTTACCAAATCTTAGATGAAGATGAGTTTCAGCGTCATGCTGAAAAAATGAATTACCCAAAACAAATTGAAAAGAAGTTACGAAAAGAAATTGATTGGTTGATAAAAACCAATCTTAAATTAGATATTCCTTTTTCGAAATATGAAGTTTTAAAACACTATGATATTTATGAAGATTATATTGAAAATAAAGCCAATCACAAAGTAAAGCTCGATTAATTAAATCGAGCTTTTTTCTTATTTACAAATATAGATTTCTTTTTGACGAGTCGTAAGATAAATGGTTTCATCCTCTAAGATTAAAGCCATATCTTCTTGGCCAATTCTTCCGGCATCAAATTCTAAGTTAATATCAACGGTAAAGACCATTCCAACTTCTAAGTCTGCCTCAACTTTCCCTAAATATCTTTCCCAACGTGGGCCCATCATTACACCGCCATCATGGGTCTCACGTCCGACTTGATGACCAAAGCCAAAGTTAAATTCAGGATAACCGAGTTCTTTTAAAACTTGACGGGCTTTTTCATCTGGTACATAGCCTGGGGTTTTGGGTCGCATCAGAGCTACTCCAGCATCTTGGGCATGATGAATATCGGCGAGAGCTTTTTTATATTTTAAAGGGACATCACTCTCATCATCCTTTAAGATATAATAAACTCTTTGTAAGTCCGAACAGTAATCATCTACGCGAACTCCAAAATCTAAAGTAACTAATTCACCTTTTTGACATTTATAGTCACTTGGCCCAGCGTGACCCATAGGAGCGTTTTTCATCATAACTCCAGGATTGTGCTTTTCTTCCCAGGCATTAGCTACTTGATAATGTTTAATGCGATCTTGACAAAACTGATGGATTTCAATTTGAGTTTTACCGGCAGTAATAAAATCAGCGGCTTCTTCCAAGATTGTTTCTGTCATTTTGATAGCTCTTTTAATTGCCTCTAATTCAGAGTTAGTTTTAATCCCCCGTAGTTTATTAATGATATTTTCGGCACTAATAATTTCACCTTGGTATTGATATTTATCAAAAAGTCCTTTGAGAAATAAATACATGCCATGGGTTAAACCATCACTAGCGACATCTACTGAATAATTTAAAGCAATCTGGCGGGGTTTGATTTCATCTAATAATTTAAAGAATTCAGTTTGGAAGGATTTATCATAAGTAACAACTTTGTCATATAGTCCTTGTTGCTCCATACCATAAGCATCTAAGTGCCCCGCTAAACAAATAGCTTGATGCTTAGTAATTAAAATTGCGGTATTACCTCCTAATTCAATAGTTGATAAAAAAGGTAAGACTGGTTCACTGTTCATCACAGTTTCCCGTCCAATCGTAATCCAAAGATCAATATTAAGTTCTTTTAAAATATTTTTAGCTTGATTTAGTTTTTCTATTTGTAACATATTTAATCCTTGACCTCGATATCAAATAATTCTCGATCAAAGTGAGTTAAAAACTCAGCCCCATTTTCAGTGACTAAAATCATATCTTCGACTCTTAAATAAGCTTCATTTTTAAAGAACATCTTTGGTTCACTACAGAAGACCATTCCTGGTTTTAAAATTGCATCAACATCTTTATTAAGCATCGGGTGTTCATGACAATCAATCCCAATTTGATGACCTAGGCTTTTGGTATCTTGGAAGCGAAGATAATCGCCATAACCTAATTCGGTAACCTTTTCTAAAACAAAATCATAAAGCTGGTTAACGTTAGTCTGATAGGGAACAATTTTATCTACCATATTCTTTTGACCGGCCTGAAGGGCCAAATAACCATTTTTTACTAAATCAGGAGCTTTCCCATAATAAATGGAACGGCCCCAATCGCTACAATAACCTTCATCTAAATAACCAATGTCAAAGGCAATCGCAGTATTTTCTTTTAAAACAGTATTGCGATCAAAGGTTAAGGCCTCTAAAGCTAGTTCACTATTTTGTGGTTTAAAGCCACAAGTTGGAGTGAAAGCTAAATCAGCTAGACCGTGTTTTAAACCATAATCCATTACTAAATTTTCGACTTGATATTGTTTCAAGCCGATTTTCAAATTGGCCACAACATGTTTGATAGCCTCATCAGTGAAAAGGGCTAACTTTCTTAAAGTAGCGATTTCATCACTATCTTTAATGGCTCGGAAATCATTAAGGAGGGCTTCACTATCGACAACTTCTAAGTTTGGATTAATTTCTAAAACTAATTCTTTTAAAAAATCAAAACAACCAAAACCAATTCCAATCTTATTACCACTGAAATGTGGCGCTAAAACATCTTCGAATTGATCTAAGTAAGCGATATGAAGGTTGGGGTAACTAGAAAAAGTATCTTTTAAAGCTGGTACGACAAAAATGTGTAAGTCGCCATTAGCTTTTAAATAAAGAAAAGCCTCAGGGAGATTACGATAATTGCTGTAACCAAAGATATTATTCATTGAATTGCGTTGCCAGTGGTAATTAGTACTATTTAATAAGTATTGAAAATTAGCACTGGAAGCATAAAATAAACCATCTAAACCATTTTCTTGCATCAATTTTAAAGCATTATTGATTCTTTCTTGTTTCATAATTCACCTCTTTTTATTAAATATAGCACAATATGTAATAATTTACATATTAAATGTAAATAAATACAAATTAATTGTAAAAGTTGTTGCATTAATTACTGAAACAATGTAACATAGAGACAAGTTTTAAAGCAAGGAGGAGATGTTGTGGCAATTTACCGAGATAAATTCCAGCTCGCAGCTAACTTACTAAAGAAACATGACTATGATTGTTGGATGATCGTAGGTCATGAGTCGGCGACTAATTCAGAACCAGTTTTAAGTTCCTTAGGTGATTTTGAGTTTATTGGCTTTACGGCGATTATTATTACTAAAGAAAATAAAAAGACGGTAATTTGTACGCCACTTGATGCCAATGGTTATTTGAGCCTTAATCTTTTTGATGAAGTAATTGCGTTTCCAATTAGCTTTAACTTAACATTAAAAGATTATTTAGAAGCAACTTTACCGAAGACAATTGCTTTAAATTATTCTTTAAACAATCCCGCCAGTGATGGTTTATCATATGGGATGTTTCAAGTATTAAAGGATACTTTTGATCAGTTATCTTATCGGCCAGAAATCGTTTCTGCGGAATTAATTGTTAATGAAGTTCGGGGGGTTAAAACTCCAACCGAAATAGAAAAGATTACCA
>CAYUXU010000019.1:0-12921 GCA_964449005.1 uncultured Erysipelotrichaceae bacterium
TTATCTTCTCCAATGTATTAACTTCTCATCTTTAATTGCCACCAAAGCGTCACGAATTGTCACGGCAGCTGATGGTCGGGCGGTCATTGAATTTGGAGCAAGACGAGCCCAAGGCTCCGATGCCGCTTTATATGGAGCAAGAGCCGCCATGATTGCTGGTTGTGTTGGAACCTCAGCAACAGCAGCAGGCTATCACTTTGATGTTCCAGTTTCAGGAACTATGGGCCATAGTTATGTCCAACTCTTTGATGATGAATGTGAAGCTTTCTTATCTTATGCTAAGGCTCTTCCCGATAATTGTATCTTTTTAGTTGATACTTATGACACTTTAAGGTCAGGGATGGTTAATGCGATTAAAGTCGCCAAGGAATATTTAATTCCCAATGGCTATCAACTAAAAGGCGTTCGCCTTGATAGTGGTGACTTATCTTATTTATCGAAACAAGCTCGTCAGATGTTAGATGAAGCAGGGCTCCATGATACAAAAATTTTAGTTAGTAATTCTCTAGACGAAAACTTAATTTCTGACTTGTTAGATCAAAAATCTGAAATTGATATCTTTGGGGTAGGCGAAAATCTCATTACTTCAAGATCAACCCCCGTCTTAGGTGGTGTTTATAAAATGTCGGCTTTAGAGAAAAATGGTGAAATCTTACCCGTTATTAAAATTAGTGATAATGTTGAAAAAGTCACCAATCCTGGTTATAAAAAAACTTATCGTTTCTACGATAAGGAAACCGATAAAGCTATTGCTGATTTAATTACGGTCTATGATGAAGTTATCCCGTTAGACTCTTATGAACTCTTTGATCCATTGGCGATTTGGAAACGAAAAACAATTACTAACTACTATTTTAAAGAACTGCATATCCCAATCTTTGATAGTGGAAAATTAGTTTACAAGATGCCGACTCTTCCTGAAATTCAAGCCTATCATAAAAAAGAAATGGAAACTTTATGGGATGAGGTAAAACGTATTAAGTTCCCCCACCAGTATTATGTTGACTTGTCACAAAAGCTCTGGGATTTAAAACATGAATTAATTTCTGAGAAAAGAATAAAAGGTTGTAAGTAACAACCTTTTTTATTTAATCTAATTCATCACGACTTTTGATTAGGACATTGCGCGGTTTACTGCCTTGAACTGGTCCAATCACACCACGAGCTTCTAATGCATCAATAATCCGAGCAGCACGATTATAACCAATCCCAAACCTTCTTTGTAGTAAAGAAGTGCTAGCCTTTTCTTCAGCGATAACAAAGTCTAAAATCTCTTCATATAGTTCGTCAGTTTCAGCTTCGGAACCAAAGTAACCCTCTGTATCTACTTCTAAATTTTCAAAAGCTGGGTCATAGTCTGGTTTCATTTGGGACTTCGCAAAGCTAGCCACTGCCGTTACTTCTTGATCGGTGACAAATACTCCTTGTAAACGTAAAGGAGCGGGTTCTCCAACTGGGAAATAAAGCATATCACCATTTCCAAGTAAACGCTCAGCTCCAGTTTGATCTAAAATTATTCGTGAATCAGTACCACTGGTCACCGCAAAGGCTATTCTCGATGGAATGTTGGTTTTAATAATTCCTGTAATAACATCTGTTGAAGGACGTTGCGTAGCAACAATTAAATGGATCCCCGCTGCTCGTGCTAATTGGGTAATCCTTTGAATACTTAATTCAACTTCCTTGCCGGCTGTTGCCATTAAGTCAGCCAATTCATCAATGATTACGACAATCCAATACATCGCAGCATAGCCTTGATTAGGATGTTTTCTGACATATTCATTATAACCAGTAATATTACGAACTCCAATTTTAGAAAAATCATTATAGCGATTTTCCATAATCTCAACAATTCGTTTTAAACCACGACTTGCTTCATTTGCATCAGAGATAATTTTGCTCATTAAATGTGGAACATCTTCAAATTGAGTGAATTCAACTTTCTTTGGATCAATTAAAACTAACTTAACTTCATTAGGGCTAGTCCTTAATAGTAAAGTCGTAATAATACTATTTATCGCAACTGATTTACCACTACCAGTAGCCCCAGCAATTAATAGATGTGGCATCTTGTCCAATTCACAGTAAACGGTATGACCCAATAAATCTTTCCCTAAGGCTAAAAGGAGCTGTTTACTAGCTAAAACACTAGGAATTGAACGCATTAGCTCATAAAGACGGACTGGAGTATTTTCTTCGTTCGGAATTTCAATCCCAACTGCGTTACGACCTGGAATTGGAGATTCAATCCGAATATTTTTAGCTGCTAATTCCATTTTAATATTATCGGAAATTGCGTTAATCCGATTTATCTTAATCGTTGATTCAGGCCGAACTTCAAATTTAGTTACAGATGGGCCAATATGAGTCTTAAGTAAGGTTGCCACAATCCCAAAATTACTCAAGATTTCCATCAAGCGTTTCCCTTTGCGATTGGCAGCTTCTTCATTAATTCGAATCGTTTTTTCATTTGGCTTTGAAGCTTCTAACAAATCCAAATTTGGTAAGTTATAATTACTAAAGGTTTTAATCGTTCCCACCGAACTAGTCCGCGGTGCTTCGGCAATTTCTAACACAACCTCTTTTCTTTCAGTAACTTTCGATTTACCTTCATCAGCTTTTAAATTAATTAACTTACTAGTTCTTTTTAAAATACTTTCGGTAACTTTTTCATCTTTTACTTTACTCTTTGGTCGAGATAGTTTTTCTTGCATTTGTGATTTACTAAAATTAAGAACTAAAACTAAAGCAATTAAGACTGACCCACCAGCAACAAAAAGTGACCCATTTTTTGCCACTAAATAATACAAGATACTATAGCTAAAGGTACCAATTATTCCACCACCAGCGGGCAGTTCTCTTTTTAAAATTAAATGACTTTTACTTAAAAATTCTTCTAAGAGTTGCCTTCCAGTTAAGTCTTTGGCATAAATAACACTAATAATAATTAATACTCCAAAGATTAAAAGGAACGTAGCGATAAAAGACCGGAGCTTAAATTTACTGGTAGTTTCACTTAATGCACTCCATAGTATTAAAACTACTAAAAGAATCGTCAAAACTTGAAAGTGATCACCTAAGATAAAATACAAACCTGTAGCTAATGTCTTCCCAACTAAACCCCACTCAAACAAGGCAATCGCTAAAATTATTAAGCTAATAATTACAACAATGATTTTTGTGGTAAGAGATAAAGGTTGTCTGGTTTTTTTTCTAGTTGTCTTTTTCTTTCGCATAATTAATCCCCAGGAGCAACATTGATTTCAATAATAGCTGGCAAAATCATCGGTCTTTTACCAGTTTCTTTTAATAAGTATTTCATAATTAAATCTTTGGCTTCCATTCGGGCAGTCATATTATCATAACGTTTTTCAGCCACAGCGGTTGCAATAGTCTTCTCCATTATATCACCAATATCTTTAGTGATATAATCAGCATCTTTCATATAAATCAGACCTCGGGATTGGACATCAGGACCACCAATTACGTCTTTTGTCTTAAAGTCAATCACAATCCCTACGATAATTACCCCATCAGTAGATAAAGTGAGACGATCTCTTAAAACGAAACCACTAGCATCTAAGTTCTCACTTCCATCAATTAAAACATCTTCTAAAGTTAAAACATCAGCCATATCTTTCAATTTACCATTTTCAAAACTAGCAATTTGGCCATTATCTAACACTAAAATTTTATCAGCATAAAAACCACGATTTAAAGCAATATTAGCATTATCAATTAAATGACGATATTCGCCTTTGACCGGCATATAATAAGTTGGTTTCAAAAAGTAAGTCATCATCTTTAAATCTTCGGCAGAAGCATGTAAAGAATGCATGGCCTTTTTACTAACTGAAATTACTTGAACGTTTTCCTTATAAAGTTCATTTTCCATTTGGGCGGCTTCAACTTCACTACCTGGTGCAACTGGAGAACCGATTACAACGGTATCGTTTTTCTTTAAGCGTACCGTTTCATCTTCACCAATCGCAATTTTAAACATTTTTCTAAAGACTTGCGGACCTCGTCCGGAAACGATAATGACAACATCACTTAAATCATTAGAGAATCTTCCTTTTAAGATTTCAATACCAGCTGGTAATTTATAATAGCCTAACTTTTCAATTTTAATCATTAAGTTGCGTAAATCATCATCATGGAAGAAAATTCGTTTTCTTAATCTTTCAGCTAATTCAATAATTTCAATCATTCGATATATGTTTTGTTCATAAGCTGTAATAATAATTCGCTCGTCTGCTTCCATAAAAGAAGCTTCAATTAAGTCAGTAATTTTATGTCCCGGGGCGGTAAAGCCGGGATTGTTGGCACTAGTTGACTCATTTAATAAACATAAAATATTTTCTTTACCAAGTTCAGCCAATTCTAAAACATCACAATTAAAAGCTTCGATCTTATTATCAAAGTCAAAAATAAATTCACTTGTATAAACTACATAACCTTGACTAGTGGCAATAGCAATACCAAAAGCATCAGGAATTGACATCGTTAAACCAAAAGTTCGTATTTCACGTTTTCCAACTTTAAAGCTTCCTGATCTTTTAATGACATGTAATTTATAATTAGTAATTTGATTCTTCTTAAAGTTAGCTTCAATAATTTTGGCAGTTAAGGCTGTAGTATAAATCGGGATATGAATTTGTTTAATTAAGTAGGCTAAAGCACCCAAAGCATCATCATGACCATGGGTGATAAAAATTCCTTTAATTTTAGTTTGATTTTCTTGTAAGTAGGAAAAATCAGGAATAATTATTTCTACTCCTAATTGTTCCTCATCGGGATATTTTGAACCTGCCTCTAAAATAAAGATTTCGTCTTGATCTTCGATAAGGTACATATTCTTACCATCTTCATCAAGACCTCCTAAGGCAAAAATTCTTACTTGTGACATGATAGCCTCCTTAATAATTTCTTTAATATTATTGAAACAATTATCTATATTTTAACACACTTTAAAACTGAACTACATATTTTAGATTTCTTCACCATTTAAAGACCAACTCTTAGTTTCAGTAATTTTCACTGAAATAATATCACCAATTGTAGCATTTTTAAAAGAAAAATTAACTAACTTATTAGTTTCACTGTAACCACTATAAATCTCGGGATTTTTCTTACTTGGCCCATCAACTAAAACTTTGACAACTTGATTAAGGTAAGCTTGGTTTTTCTTTTTCGCATAATAACCAACCTTCTTATTGAGGCGTTGTAAGCGTTCTTTTTTGATTTCTAATGGGATATTATCTTCCATATCAGCGGCAGGCGTATTACTACGTGGTGAATAAATAAATGTAAAGGCACTATCAAATTGACAGTAGTCATATAAATCTAAAGTTCTTTGAAACTGTTCCTCAGTTTCATTTGGGAAACCAACGATAATATCTGTGGTAAAGCTACAATGAGGCAATTTCGCAGATAATTTATCATAAATCGCTTTATAGTCTTCAACTTTATAACGTCTTCCCATTAACTTTAAAATTTCATTATCACCCGATTGAACTGGTAAATGAAAGTAAGGCATAATGTTCGGATATGATGCAATAATATCGATCATTTCATCACTAAAATCCCAAGGATGACTTGTAGTAAAACGAATCCGATTAATTCCAGTTTTAGCAACCGCTTCTAGTAATCCCGCAAAACCTCTCGATAAATTTAAATCTTTACCATAAGCATTGACATTTTGTCCTAGCAAGGTAATTTCTTGATAACCTTCTGCGATTAAATCATTTACTTCTTTTAAAATATCTTCTGGTAAACGGGATCGTTCCTTACCACGTGTAAAAGGAACAATACAATAAGTACAAAACTTATCACAACCATAAATAATATTAACCCAAGCTTTATGTTTTCCAAAACGACTGACCGGCAAATTCTCAATAATTGAACCTTCCTTGGAATAAACTTCAATCATTTTTTCTTTAGCGATTAAAGCTTGATATAAAATGGTTGGCAAATTATGAATATTATGCGTTCCAAAAATAAAATCAACATGATGGTATGATTTTAAAATCCGATTAATCACAGTCTCTTGTTGGACCATACAACCACATACACCCAGTAATAAATCGGGATTAGTAGTTTTATATTTCTTTAAAAAGCCTAGTTCTCCGAAAACTTTATCTTCAGCATTTTCTCGAATGGCGCAAGTATTTAATAAAATGACATCGGCATCTTCATATTGCTTAGTTTCTTGAAATCCCAAAGCTTCAAAAATTCCGACAATAGTTTCACTATCTCGCTCATTAGCTTGACAGCCGTATGTTCGGATACAAAACTTTCTACCATTTCCAATATCTCTATGCTGATCTAAGATTTCAAAACTCTCATGCTCAACACTCGTCTTTTGGCGAGTTCTTCTTTTTGCCTCAGTAACTGACGGCAATATATATTTATTAGTCATTGACTTTACTCCTGTTAAAAAAAGTCAAGGGTTACTTGACTTAATCCTGTACAATAGCGGTCGTTGGGCAAACTGGGATGCAAGCACCACAATCGATGCATAGTGAAGGTTCGCATTCAGCTTTATCTTGATCATTCATAAATAATGCTGAAACCGGACAAACACTAATACAAACGCCGCAACTAATACATAAATCTTGATCTACCACAACTGGCATAGTTCTGCCCTCCTTGTACTAGCTAATTATAACACATTTTTACTCAGGTCTAATCTGAATTCGTGAAATATTTTTGGTTTGATAATTATCGTCAATTTCAATAATTACCGCTGAAAAAACTGCTGGATTTTCACTAATCGTATAATGAGTTTTTTCTTTAGCGACTAACTGTTTTAAAACTTCAGTAGTGTCACGGCCTAAAACACTTTGATAAGGACCTGTCATTCCTACATCACTAATAAAAGCACAACCATTAATGATTCTTTCATCAGCTGTTTGGACGTGAGTATGAGTTCCTAAAATTGCATTAAAATATTTCCCATAATGAAAAGCAAAGGCGATTTTTTCACTGGTTGCTTCCCCATGGAAATCTAAAATTTTAATATCGGCCTTTTCCTTTAAGACTGGTTCAATGGCTTCAAAGGGACTAATGGTGACTTGATCCATAAAAACTGTCCCACAAATATTGGCTATTAAAATTGATATTCCCAAAAAATCAACCACCCGATAACCTCGACCACCTGTAGCATTATCTAAATTCAAGGGCCGGATAATTTTTGGTTCTTCAATTATTTTCTCGACATCAGCTTTTGAAAAAGCGTGATTCCCTAAAGTCATAAAATCAATTCCGTAACTTAAAAGTTGATGGTAAATTTTGGCAGTAATCCCTTTACCATGAGCACTATTTTCCGCGTTGGCTATTACAAAATCGATTTGATGTTGTTTTTTAAGAGAAGGCAAGTACTGATTAACAGCTTGCCTTCCCATTTTTCCAACAATATCTCCAATAAATAAAATCTTCATTATTTGGCAGTTTCCGCTGCTCTAATTTCTCGAATCACTGTTACTTTAACTTGACCAGGATAAGTTAACTCAGCTTCTATTTTATCTTTAATTTCCCGGGCAATCCGATGAGTAGCTAAATCATCTAATTCTTCAGGTATTGCCATAACTCGAATTTCACGTCCAGCTTGAATAGCGTAAGCAGCTTCAATTCCTGGGAATGAAGTCGCGATACTTTCAAGTTGTTCAAGACGTTGAATATAATTTTCAAATGATTCAAATCGAGCTCCAGGGCGAGCGGCACTTAAAGTATCAGCTGCTTCTACTAAATTTGAAATTAAACTGGTTGCTGGAGTATCACCATGATGGGATTCAATGGCATTTATGACAACTTCTGGTTCGCCATATTTCTTAGCAAATTTCTTTCCTAACTCAACATGACTCCCTTCCATTTCAAAATCAATCGCTTTTCCAATATCATGTAATAATCCAGCTCGTTTCGCCAAGCTTTGATTTAAGCCTAGTTCGGCCGCTAACATGCCACTAATATGCGCAACTTCCATACTGTGTTGTAAAGCGTTTTGGCCATAACTATAACGGTATTTTAAACGACCAACTAATTTAACTAGCTCACGATCCATTTTTCCTAAACCTAGTTTAAAAATGGCATCTTCTCCAGTTTTAACAATCGTTTCATCTAATTCATTTTGCATCTTATAAACAACTTCTTCAATTCGACCCGGTTGAATTCGGCCATCTTTAATAAGATATTCTAAAGCCATTTTGGCAACTTCGCGCCGAATTGGATCAAAGCACGAAATGGTAATTACCTCAGGAGTATCATCAATAATTAAATCAACTCCAGTTGCTTGTTCAATTGCCCGAATATTACGCCCTTCACGACCAATAATCCGCCCTTTCATATCTTCATTTGGTAAACTTATGACTGATACGGTTCGTTCGGTCGTTTCTTCTTGGGCATAACGTTGAATAGCTAAAGCAATAATATTCCGAGCTACTTCGGCTGCTTTAGTTTTAGCTTCATCTTCTTTATCTTTTATGTAGGCTGTTATTTCATTTTGGGCTTGTTTTTCAACTTGCTCCATTAATTCTTTTTTCGCTTCTTCAGCGCTCATATGTGAAATCCGCTCATATTCAGAAATCTGAGCATCGATTTGAGCTTGTAAATCTCGCTCCATCTTCTCTAGTACATTTAATCGTTGGCTAACTTCGCGATGTTTTTTATCAACATCTTTTTCCTTTTGTGACAAAGACTCATCACGAAAATTCAGATTATCTTCGCGACGTAATAATTTATGTTCTTGATCCTTAACACTTTGTCTTAATTCCTTTACTTCTTTTTCGGCTGCAAGACGTAATTCATATACTTGTCTTTTTGCTTCTAAATTTGCTTGCCGAATGATATTGTCTACTTTTAAATTAGCTTCTTCAATCAAAGATATTGATTCTTGTTTCGCTTTACTTAATCCTAATTTATTTAAAACTAAAATAATATTTGCGCCAATTACAAGACCAATAATACCAGACAAGATGTAAAAACCTAGTTCTCCCATGTTTTTTACCTCATGTCCTTCTAATATATTTATTAATATATACTATTATAATAGCGAATTAATTGGTAATTCTCAACTATTTTAATAAGATATTAATGATGTTTATCTCTTAAAATAAATAAATTAATTCAAATTAATCGCTTTATCCTTCAATCTCAGTCTGTTAGAAAGAGTAAAATAACCTTTTGATATTAGCTTAATAGACGTATGAAATAAGTCATATTTTGATTTATGATATGACTACTTTAATTGTTTTCTATTTTTTTCATTATATAATATAGTTGAAAGTTAGTTTTAAAGAAAACGGGATTAAGCTTCTTTGAAAACTCAAGTATTAAGAAAAATTGCGGTTTACAATAAAGATTCGAAAGATTTAGTTTTTGATTTGATTAAAATTGCTTTAAGCAAGAAAGGAAATACTGATGCGGAAAAAAATACTACCTTCGTTAATGATTAGTTTGTTTTTACTAACTAGCTGTACTTTTTTTAAAGCAGATTCTGGTTTGATTAGCATGGATAAGCCGATTGTAACAATGACCATGAAAGAGCGCTTAATAGCAAATGATATTATTTTATATGTAAAGGTGTTAGACGATTTAACTTCAGAAAATAGCACTATTATTAAAGATGAAAAAGACCAGGTTCAAGATTTCTATTCCTTAAGAGAAGTGTCTGTTTTAAAACAATTTAGTGGCACTCCAGTTAATTTCAATAAAATAATTCTTAGTGAAACAGTCGCAATTGACTCAAAACATCAATATGAAGCTTTTCAGCTCGGTTATGAAACAAGACTCTTAAAAGATCAAGTTTATGTTGTAGTAATCGAAAAAAGTGATTTAACTGGAGATAATATTTATCAAATTAAAGGAGCTGGACAAGAAAAAGAACTGACCGATTACTATGATGAAATCGTTGAAATAAGCCAACTAAAATTTATTTTGAAACATGTCTATCCAATTGTTACTGTTGAACAACTAGGAGCACTAAAATATGAAGGTATTCTTAATTATGTTTACAGTTCTAAAAAAATCGATGATCCACTTCTATCTTATACTTATAACCAAAAGGATAATGTAACTTATTTAATCTTAAATGATTTATGGTATTCTATTCCCGGTCAGATTAAGTAATAGAAAAATAATTAGTACATATAAAAAAGTCAGATAATTTAATTGTCTGGCTTTATTTATTATTTGACAAGAAAAAAGAAGGTTTAACCCTTCTGATATTTTTCTTTTACTAATTTAGTGATTTCTTCCATTTTGTCAGGATTGCTCGCTAGATAAGCTTTGGCGGCTTCACGACCTTGACCAATTTTCTCGCTACCATAAGAATACCAGGCGCCACTGCGATCAATGATATCGTAATCCACGGCTAAATCAACGAGCTCACCAGTTTTCGAAATACCTAAACCATACATGATTTCAATGCTAGCTACTTTAAATGGAGGAGCTACTTTATTTTTAACAATTTTTACGTTAGCTTTATTACCAATAATTTCGGTGCCGTTTTTAATCGCTTCACCACGTCTAATGTCAACTCGAACCGAGGAATAAAACTTAAGCGCTCTTCCTCCTGAGGTAGTTTCTGGATTACCAAAAATAATCCCCACTTTTTCTCGTAATTGATTAATAAAAATTGTGGTACATTCACTACGATTCATCACCCCAGCTAATTTTCGCATTGCTTTCGACATTAGACGGGCTTGAAGACCAATATTAGCGTCACTCATTTCTCCATCTAATTCTGCTTGGGGAACTAAAGCAGCAACTGAGTCAATCACAATTAAATCAATGGCACCACTCCTAATTAATAATTCCGCAATTTCTAAAGCTTGTTCGCCACTATCAGGTTGCGATAAAATCAAATCATCAATATTTACCCCTAATGCTCGAGAATAAGTTGGATCAATCGCATGTTCGGCATCGATAAAGGCAGCTTTGCCACCAGCTTTTTGAACTTCGGCAATGGCGTGCAACGCTAAAGTTGTTTTACCACTTGATTCCGGACCATAGATTTCAACAATCCGACCTTTCGGGTAACCCCCAACTCCTAAAGCAAAGTCAATCGCTAAAGAGCCACTACTAATTGCATCAATATCAATCGCAGCTCGGTCACCGAGTTTCATGATTGAACCTTTACCGTATTGTTTCTCAATTTGCTTTAATGTATCTTCCAGCAAAGCGCTGTTTGTTTTCTTCGTCACAGACTTCCCCTCTTTCTATCTTATAATTATAATTCTTTATTTAGATTCCTATTTATTATCAAATACTAATGACTTAACTTGCATAAAATATGAGACACCACTGAAAATTGAAATTAACATCGCAAACCAGACAAAGAAAGTTGTCATTGGGATTTGAAGTTGTTCAAATGGTGCATTATTCAATAAAGCTAAAATAATGGCGATAGTTTGAATAACCGTCTTCAGTTTTCCTAGTACTCCAGCTGCCATTACAAAATTCTTTTCACTAGCTACCATTCTTAATCCATCGACTAATATATCGCGCCAAAGCATCACTAATACTGGAACCAGTTTAATCCCACCTTGATAAGCCAGAACTACTAATAACGTATTTACCAATAATTTATCAGCGATTGGATCGAGGAATTTTCCTAAGGTGGTGATTGCGGCTTGACGTCGAGCAATGAAACCATCTAAGAAATCGGTAAACATTGCTAAAACAAAAATTGCCAAGACAATCAAATTTTGTAAGGGAATTAAAACATTCCCAAATTGAATTAAAGGTAAGACAATATTAAACTGACCAAAAGGAAAGATTAATATTAAAATAATAACTGGTACTAAAAATATTCTAAAAAGTGTTAACTTAGTTGGTAGGTTCATAATTACTCCTCTTTAAATACTAATACAATTTTAACACGATTTGTCGGATATGTTGCATTAAGAGGTATTTCCGTGCCATCAATTTCCAGTTTAATATTACTAAAGAGCCCAAATTCCAGTTCTACTAAATCATTAGCTAAAATACTGAGTGGTACTTTTAATTCAGAAGTTGTTCCTAAATCACCATATTTTTCTCCTGATTTAGGATTAGTTAAGTAAGAACCATTTTTCTTAAACCATAGATAGGTAGTTTGTCGGGTAATAATAATATTTAAAACTGGTTCCGGGTTGGCATTATATATCTCAAAGTTAGTCCCACTAACTTTATTAATTGAAAACTCTTTGGGAATTACCATATCAGGAATTTCAATATCATCTTTTGGTGTTATTACTAGTGGAAACTCCACCGCCACACCTTCATCTAAAACTGGCTCTGGTTGATTATTTAAAATATGATTAATAAAAACAAAGCCCACAGTCGCAATCACAATAATTATAACCAAGATCATGCTCATCCATGGTAAATCAATTTGACGGCGTCGTGGTGAAAGTAATTCAGTCTTAGCTTTAACGTTTTCCGTAATTTGAATTTTTTTCAGCTGTTGCGTCTCAGAAAGTTCTTGATAATAATTTTCGAGATCAATTTCTACTTGCTTTTTAAGCGCAACTTCATCAACTTTTAAAAGTCGACCATATGATAAAGCCCGAAAGCGATAAAAAGATGGGTCATCTTGAAAATACCCGACATCTCCAGCTTCAACTGCTTCAAGTTGGGTTATGGTAATTCTCGTTTGCTGAGAAATCTGAGATAAAGACAAACCGGATGCTAATCGTTTCTCTTTTAAAATTGTTCCGGCAGAAACCATCTTCAAACCTCCACTTTACTGTCATAATTATAACAATATTAAAAGTGATTGTAAAATGAAAATAAAATCTGAATTATTGGCAAGAAGATTATAAATCTCTTCCGAAAAAGCTTTTTTTAAGTAAGAAAAAAGTCAATAAGATTTTATTGACTAAAATTAAATGACACCTTGTAAGCCATGTTCTGTACTTTTTAAAAAGTGGCAACTATTTA
>CAYUXU010000020.1:0-12367 GCA_964449005.1 uncultured Erysipelotrichaceae bacterium
GGTCATGGCTTTGATGCCAAAAAAGGTGAATGGAAAGAATTACCAGCTGCCGGCATCGTTGATCCAACCAAAGTTACCCGTAGTGCCTTATTAAATGCTAGTTCGATTGCAGCCCTCTTTTTAACCACTGAAGTTGCCGTAGCTTCAATTCCGGAACCTGCCGTTCCGGCAATGCCAGCTATGGGCGATGGCATGTATTAAAAGAAATCACCTACTAGGCAACTAGTAGGTTTTTCTCTTTAGATTAAGAATGTATAAATTTTAAAATTTATACAGTATAATAGAAAGCGGTGGTTAGATGCAAGAGTTTATCACAGTAATTTTATTTTTCTTTGTCATATTTTTAATTTTATCGTTCCTCTTTAAATATTTGTGGCCGCTTTTTTTAATTTTGCTCGTGGTAATGATTTTTAACTCTTGGCGCGCTCAAAAACGGCGGGAAGCATTATTTAAAGATTTATTCGATGATAATAAAACCACCAATCAAGCCCCTCCTAATTTTAATAAAGGGGATGTTATTGATGCAGATTATAAGGAGCACGACTTAGATTAAATATGGTACCTAATTTAGATAGAGATTTTGAAGCGGTGACTGATTCAGATATACCGCTGATTATGGAGTATTTAAAATTAACTAATTATGAGGAGTCAAATCACAATATTGTCAATATGATGCTTTGGCGCGAGACTTATCCACTTTGGAAGTGTCAGACTGATAATTGGTTAATTTTACTTGGAATTCATCAAAAAGAATTTTTTGTTTATATGCCACTTTGTAAACCACAATACTTAATTCCGGCGGTTAAATGTGCTAAAGAAATATTCGACTATTATAAAATGCCTTTTGTATTAAGTAGTTACACCGAGTCGGTAATTAAACAGATTGCTCCGGCTTTTAGCGAGTATACACCGAAAGAATTTCGTGATCCGGCTGATTATATTTATTTAACCGAAAAATTTCAGACTTTTAGTGGCAAGAAACTACAAAAGAAACGTAATCACTTAAATGCCTTTTGTAATGTTTATCAAGATCGTTACTCGTATGAAACTATTAATAGTGAGAATATCCCAGAGTGTCTCGAGTTTTTAAAAACTTGGAAACCAAATGATCAAGATGATTTCTTAAAAGCTGAGTTAAAGGGAATTAGAGATCTTTTCGCAATTTATGATAAATTACCGGTTAAAGGTGGTTTAATTAGAGTTGATGGTGCGGTTAAAGCTTTTACTTTAGGCAGTTTATTAAGTGAGAGAATGTGTCAAATTAATGTTGAAAAGGCAGATGATAGTTATCGTGGTATTTACCAAGTTTTAGCTAAAGAATTTTTATTACATGAATTTCAAGATACAACATACGTTAATCGCGAGGATGACATGGGTAAATTAAATTTAAGAAAGGCTAAAATGTCTTATTATCCAGAGTTTCTAAATTACAAATATCGTTTATGTAAAGGGGTCGGCGATGATTGTTAGAGCGACAGCTTCAGATAAAGAAAATCTTTACAAGTTTTGGAAAGAATATTTTGCTTTTGATGATGGAGGCTCAATTGATTTTTATTTTAAAACGATTTTTAATCCTGATGATTGTTTTTTAATTAAAGATCAAAATGAAATTATTAGTGCTTTAATAGCTCATAAACATACGGTCAGTTTACATAATGAATTAATCGAAGTCTCTTTAATTAGTGGAGTTTTTACCAACGAGAAATATCGTGGCCAAGGCTATATGAGAAGACTTTTAACGACGGTCTTAAATGAGTTAGAGAATCAGGAATTAATTACTTTAATTCAAGCTTATGATTTAGAACTTTATCAACCGTATGGTTTCAAACCAATTTATTTTAAAAAGGCTTATACCCTTTATAAAGATGAAAATCGTTTATTAGAAGCCAAGCATGTTTCTCAGCACTTTCAAGCCTCAGAATTAGCTTTAGCTTATAAATTATTTATGGAACGTTTCACAGGTTACTACGTGAGAAACGAAAGAGATTTTAAGCTATACTTGGAGGAGTTAGCTGCCGAAAATGCCCAAATTATTGTTTATAAAGAGGCGGAAACAATCCTTGGTTATGCGATTTATTATGAGTATTTTTCTTACGTAAATATTAGTGAAGTGGTATACTTAAGTAAGCCAGCTTTAATCAATTTAGTTAGTTATTTGTTTTCGAAAAATAATAAGTTGCTGGTTAATGTTTCTCAAGCAGAAAACTTAGAACGCTTGTTTCAGGTTAGTCAAATTGAATCCTCTTGTTTCATGTTAGCTAAGCTAAATGATTCAAATATGTTCAATCAACTTTATCGAAGTTCTATTAATGATGTTTTAGAGGCATTTCAAGTGAGTGGTTTACCACTTTATATTAATCAATACTGGTGATTGATAAAATTATCACAATTGACAGAAGGTTCATATTTAGCTATAATAGCTAGTGGAAATAAGGAGGATTTAAGATGGCAGTAAAAGTTGCAATTAATGGATTTGGACGAATCGGAAGATTAGCTTTTCGTCAAATGGTTGATAGCCCAGAATTTGAAATTGTTGCTATTAACGACCTAACTGATGCTAAAACCTTAGCGTATTTATTAAAGTATGACTCAGCTCAAGGCAACTGGCGAGTTAATGACGTTACAAATACCGAAGACAGTATTAGCGTTAGTGGAAAAAAATATCGTGTTTTTGCGGAGCGGGATCCGTTACAACTCCCTTGGAAAGATTTAAATGTTGACGTCGTACTAGAATGTACTGGTGTCTTTAGATCACTTGAAAAAGCTGGTCTTCACGTTGAGGCTGGTGCGAGAAAAGTTATTATCTCAGCTCCTGGTTCAGGAGAAATGAAAACAATCGTATACAATGTTAACCATGACATTTTAGATGGTAGTGAAACAGTTATTTCTGCTGCTTCATGTACTACCAACTGTTTAGCGCCAATGGCAAAAGTATTACATGATTCCTTTGGTATCGTACAAGGTATGATGACAACAATTCATGCTTATACTAATGACCAAGCTACTTTAGATGGTCCTCACAGTAATTTACGTCGCGGACGGGCTGCGGCAGCTAACATTGTTCCTAATACAACCGGAGCCGCTAAAGCAATTGGTTTAGTTATTCCTGAGTTAAATGGTAAATTAGACGGAGCTGCTCAAAGAGTTCCAGTTATTACTGGTTCAATTACTGAATTAGTTACTGTTTTAGAAAAAGATGTAACCGTTGAAGAAATTAATGCGGCCATGAAAGCTGCTGCTAATGAATCCTTTGGTTATACCGAAGATCCAATCGTATCTTCAGATGTTATTGGTTCTACTTTCGGTTCATTATTTGATGGAACTCAAACTAAAGTTATGACTGTTGATGGCAAGCAATTAGTTAAAACTGCTGCTTGGTATGATAACGAATATTCTTACGTAACTAACATGGTCAGAACTATTAAATACTTCGCAAGTAAGATTTAATTAAATTAGTAATCAAAGGTGCTTCTTCGGAAGCATCTTTTTTTTGTCTTCTTGTTTTATGTTATAATTTAAAGGCAAATATTGAGGTTGAATATGAAAATTTACAATAGCTTAACAAATAAAATTGAAGAGTTCCATCCTATTAAAGTTGGTCACGTTGACATGTATGTTTGTGGCCCGACGGTTTATAATGATGCTCATATCGGAAATGCTCGACCGATTGTGGTTTTTGACTTATTAAATCGGCTCTTTTTAGCACTAGGTTATCAAGTTAATTACGTATCTAATTTTACTGATGTTGATGATAAAATTATTGCCAAGGCACTTGAAGCTAACTTATCGGAACAAGCCGTTACTGAAAAATATATTGCGGCATATAATCAAATTAGAACTGATTTAAATACCTTACCTTTGAAAAATACCCCCAAGGTTACTGAAACAATCCAACCGATTATTAATTATATTGCGAAGTTGATTGAATTAGGTTTTGCTTATGAAGTAGCGGGTGATGTTTACTTTCGGGTTAATAAAGTTAAAGAGTACGGTCAACTCTCAAAACAAAATATTGATGAACTATTTAGTGGAGCTCGAATTGAGGAAAATCAAAAAAAAGAAAACCCCTTAGATTTTACACTTTGGAAAAAAACTGAATCGGGAATCAGTTGGGATACTCCATGGTCAAAAGGGCGCCCTGGCTGGCATACCGAATGTGTGGTCATGATTAATCAAGAATTTCAAAAAACTAAGATTGACATTCATGGTGGTGGCAGTGATTTAAAATTTCCCCATCATGAAAATGAAATAGCTCAAGCTTTGGCAATGGATAATTCACGGATTGCCAATTATTGGGTTCATAACGGGATGGTCAGTATCGACGATGAAAAAATGAGCAAGTCCTTAGGTAACGTGGTACTTGCTAAAGATGTCATTGCAAAGTTAGGAAGTAATGTTACCCGTTGGCTATTATTATCGGCTCATTATCGTGATACATTAAAATATAATGAGGAGACAATTGCTTTGGCAGAAACTGAAGTCGCTAAAATTGAAACAGTCTTAAAGCAAGTAAATATTATTTTTCAAAGGCATCAACAAAATCTAGACAAAGGCTCAGACTTAGAGTTTGATAAGGCATTTTTGGTACAATTAGAAAATGATCTTAATACTCCTAATGCCTACAGTGAGATTAGTCACATGGTAAAAACCCTTAATCAACTTTTAAGAGTAAAAGAAATTGATTATTTAGCTTTAGGTAAAGTTTATCAAAGTTTACAAAAAGCTTTAGATATTTTAGGAATTGAAATTATAGAAAGAAAACTTTCTGAGGCAGAGTTTCAATTATTTAAGGATTGGGATAAAGCCAAGGCTGAAAAAGATTTTACTTTGGCTGATCAACTACGAGCTAGATTAATTGAGTTAGGATTAATATAAATGGATTTAAAACAATTAAATGGAAATATGCTAGCCTTTGTTGGGGATGCAGTTTTAAGCTTACAAGTCCGAGAATACTTAGTTGGACAGGCTTTTAATACCGGAGATAAACTTCAAAAAGCTAGTGTTAAATATGTTAGTGCCAAAGCCCAGGCGGCTTTTCTCCAATATTTATTAGAGGAAAATCATTTAAGTGAAGCGGAACTTTTAATTTATAAAAAAGGTCGTAATTATAAAAGTGATTCAGCTCCCAAAAATACTGATATCGTTACTTACCGTCAAGCTAGTGGCTTAGAAGCACTGTGGGGTTATTGGTACTTAAATCAAGAAACAAAGCGCTTAAAAGAAATGTTTAAGCTATTTGTTAACTATGTGGATAAATCTTAGGAAAATGTTAGGACTAAAGTGAGGTGAATTTATGGCACAATATATTTATGGGAAAAACGCTGTTTTAGAGCGTTTAAAAGCAGGGAATCCAATTACTGATTTGTATCTTTTAAAAGGTAATCAAGCCTTAGAAAGGATGGTGGGTGAGTATCAGGTAGCTTATCAATTAGTTGACAAGGGTTTCTTAAATAATTTAGTGTCTGGAGTTCATCAAGGTATTGTGGCTAAAATTCCAGAGTTTAAAACATATTCACTTACTGAAGGGCTAGAAACAATTAAAAAAGATAAGTTACCATTATTAGTAATGATTGATGGTTTAAGTGATCCGCATAATTTAGGAGCGATATTACGCAACGCTGATGCTACCGCAGTTGATGGGGTGATTATTAGTAAACATCGTTCGGTTTCAGTTAATGCGACTGTCGCCAAAGTTGCCGCCGGGGCGTTAGAAAATGTCAAAATAATTGAAGTAGTTAATTTGACACAAACGATTAAAAAGTTGAAAAATGCTGGCTATTGGGTTGTGGGAAGTGCTTTAGACGATTCAATAGATTATCGTCTTGTTGATTATCGGATGCCACTAGTCTTAGTAATTGGTAGTGAAGGAAAAGGTATTTCGCAACATGTTAAAGAAAACTGCGACTATTTAGTCCAGATTCCAATGCATGGTATTGTTAATTCACTTAATGCCGCCGTGGCAAGCGGAATCCTTCTTTATGAAATTAGTAATCAGAGATTTCCTGTAAAGGAAAGGTGAGAGCTTGTATTTAGGATTAAATGATTATGAACTATTGTATATGATTCGACAAAGTGATGAAACAGCTTATTTATGGCTCTTGGAAAAGTATAAACGTGTCATTTGGATGATAATTAATAATTCGACACTAAAATATCAACCACGGGGTGTAGAAAGAAATGACTTGTTTCAAGAAGGATTAATTTCTTTACATGAGGCAATTGGAGCTTTTCGGGAGGATATTAAAGCGCCATTTTATAGTTTCGCAGCACTTTGTATTGAAAGACAGATTAAAACTTACTTAAGAAAATTTAATGGCTTAACTACGAGACAGTTTTACCATAGTTTGTCTTTAGATCGTTGTATTTCAGAAGATGAAAATCTCTATTTAAAAGATGTTTTATCAACTGAGAAATACCAAAGAGCATCTATTTTTGAAAAATTCAATAAAGAATTAAAACAGCTTTTAATTTCAGACTGTTTAAATGATTTAGAGAAATCAATCTTGATATTAAAGCTGCGTGGTTATACTTATAAAGAGATTGCCACGATGGTAAATTGTGAAGTTAAGTATATTGATAATACCATTCAAAAAATTAAGAACCGGATATATGTATATAATTGACTAGCAGTTTTTCTTGTGTTAAAGTAAGTATGCTAAAGAGGAGTGATTTTCATGACGACAAGAAGCCATAAAGTGATTTTAACTTGTGAAGTTTGTTTGTCGCGTAACTATGTGACTTATCGAAATAAATCGACTCATCTCAAGCGATTAGAAATCAGAAAATATTGTAAGAAATGTGGTAAGCATACTTTACATAAAGAGACTAAGTAGGGGGCAATTATGAAGTGGTTTAGTATCAAAGGTATTAGAGAAGAAATGAAAAAAACGCGGTGGCCAAATCGGAAAGATATGTTGAAAGACGTCACAACGGTTTTAGTATTTATTGGCTTATTTGCGTTATTTTTTGAAATAACTTCAGGAGTAGTGTTAGCTATTTTACGAGTCTTAGGAGTGATTGGGTAATGGAAGAAAAACAATGGTATGTTGTTAATACATATGCCGGACATGAAAATCGCGTCAAAGAAAACTTAGAAAAAAGAGCTGAGACAATGGGTCTTGAGGACAACTTGTTTCAAATCTTAGTAGCTGAGGAAGAAGAAATAGAATATCGTAATGGTAAAAAAACTACCAAAATGAAAAATCTTTTCCCTGGTTATTTATTTGTTGAAATGATTATGACTGATGAAGCATGGTATATTGTCCGAAATACACCTGGGGTAACTGGGTTTATCGGATCAAGTGGTGGTGGGGCAAAACCCTTCCCAGTTTCCGATGAAGAAATAGAAACAATTTTAAGAAGAATTGGTTTAAGCGACAGCAAGATTGTGGTTGACTTTGTGGTAGGTGATGTTGTAAGAATTTTAAATGGACCATTTTCATCACTCGAGGGTGAAGTTGAGAACCTTGACAATGAGGCCCAAACTGCAGTAGTTTTAATTAATTTATTTGGACGAGAAACGCCCACTGAAATTGCTTTTATGGATTTAGCGAAAGTAGACGCATAAAGAGGGAAACCTCTTTTTTTATAGGAGAAATTTGTGTTAAGTAAAGCAGAGCGACTTTTGATTGCAGTTACGGCCCTTTATACTTTAGCGGCCACGATGGTAAGTACTTTTGCCAATGTTTATTTATTAACTTATACTAAATCATTAATTACTATGAGTATTTATGCTTTAGTTCGTTATGGAGTTTTAGCCTTAGCGGCAGTATATGCCGCCAAGCTCTCAACTAAGATTAAATTTTCTACCGTTTTGTTACTAGGATTAATTAATATTATCTTGGCAGTATTAACGTTATTAGTTGTTAAGGATTATATTGCTAGCCACTTATGGTTAGTTTATTTAATTGGTGGGATTTGGGGCTTTGGAGAAGGCTTCTTTTGGATAACAGTTAATACTTTAGTGCAACTTGTAACTTCATTAAATACTCGGATGCGCTTCATTGGAATTAATGGGGCTTTATCAAACTTAGTTACAGTGATTGCTCCATTTCTTTCAGCAATAATTTTAAAATTACGTCAAGTTGAAATTGAAGGCTACTATCTTTTATTTTTAATTGCGATTATTTTGTTTTTCATCACAGCTGCATTAGCGATCTTTTTAAATATCAAAGCTAGTGGTGATAAATTTAGTATTACTAATAACCTAACTAGTATTAAAGTTGACAAAGCTTGGCGCAAGATAGTAATTGGTCAATATTTACTTGGAATTCGCGATGCTGCCACCATTGCCTTAGCTGGTTTATTAATTTATATGATTGTTTTAGACGGAAGTAGTTATGGGAGTTGGTTAGGAATCTTTGCGATTATTGCGACTTTAACCCAATATTTATCTGGAAAAATAATTAATCAAGCTAATTTATTAATAATCTTAATCTTAGGTAGTATCGGGATTTTTATCGGAGGATCTTTTTTAGTTTTATTACCTACGATGTTAGGTGTGATTCTTTATGGGATTATTCATAACTTATCAGCTCCATTTTGTTTAAATAGTTTTTCAATTATGGCTATGGAAACCATTGGCGAATACCTCCACCAAGAAAATGTTGTCGGGAGAATTGCTTCCCGGGAAATATTAATTGGTGCCGGTCGAGTTACTGGGTTTCTAATCGTGATTTTAATTAATCAATTCTTTACTTTTTCTTTACAAATGGAAGTGGCTTTTATCCTTTTATATTTATCAAGTCTTTTCTTTGCTTACACGATGTATCGACAAAGAAATGTCTAGATTACATTCCTTGTAACTTTGAAATAAGCTTAATATAATGAAGCTAACAATTTCGGAGGAAAATTTATGAAAAAATTAGTACTTAGTTTATTACTAGTCAGTTTTTTGTTATATGGTTGTACCCCAACCCCACCAGCTGGTGATCCTGATCCCAGTGGGACGGTAACAGAAGATTCAAAGCACTTCTTAGATAAGGGTTATTATCTCTATATTTCCCATGAGCTTGATTTCCCACCCGCCTCATTACCAGCGATGGATTATTATGATGTGAAATTTGTTTACAATGTTGTCAACGAATATACAAGTGACCATATTCCAAACCCAACTGCTGATTACAATATTAAAGAAGTTGTCGTTACCAATATGGAAGTAAAGAGCCATCCGACTTTAGGTACTGCCGATACTTTATTTGGGCATTATTCATTAATTGATCAAATGTATCCCATCTTAAGTCCTAACGATACTTATGTCAAAGTTTTTGAAGTACCTAATACTGATAATTATATGGTTTCAGTCGCAGTTGAAGTTAATGAGGTTGTCACAATCCGTCAAGATGAATACCCTGATTCAATGGAGTTTGAAGCAAAATACGCTGATAAGGGAGTCACAAGTGATAAAGTTCGTTTAACATTAGCCTATACTGTGGAACTACATACCGTTGGTGGTTTAGTATTTTATCTAGATTATGAATTTGAGTTACCACCAGCTGATTATGATGTTACTGTCAGCGGACATCCTGAATTAGATTTCTTTACCTCTAATCCAGACGAATTTATTCCTTTTAAACTAAAATAAGCTAAGTCATTTAATGCATTTAAAATGGAATTTATCTTAAAAGATAATTAATAAAATTAGATATTTATAATTTAAAAGTTAAGACTGAGTGTTGATTCGATTAAACTCAGTCTTTTTTATTTTCTATTAAAGTGAAATGTTTCACATTTAGCTTGTCTTTTGATTAATTCTACTTATAATAAAGATTGTAGAATCAATTTCAAAGAAGAGATAATTTTGCGTTTTTTATCTTATTGAAAAAACATTATTTAGATAGTGTTATAAATATAGAAGTGTTCATTTTCAATCTAATAGAAATGGAGAATTAATTATGCAAAGATTTAAGAGATTGATTTTAGCGATTATTTTAGTGTTGTCTTTACTTGTTTCTACAAAACAAGTGACTGCCGAATCTGCAGTTGAAGTTAGTACCTACGAAGAGTATCGTGATGCTTTGAAAGATCCCGAAGTAACTTATATTAAGATTATAGCAAATCTTGAATATGGTGATCGTGGCTTTGAAATAAAAAGCAATGACGGCTTAAAAAGTATTGATCTAAATGGATATAAGATTACTACTAACTGGTTGGATTATTATTTAATTTATGATGATATTAAAATGATATTTCAAGATAGTAGCCCTGCTCAAACTGGTTTATATTATGCAACGGAACAAGGGCTTTTTATTTTTGAGGGACATGGCAGCAATGATAAAAAGCTAACGGTTGAGTTTTTATCAGGTAGTTATATCGATGATCATTGGTGGAGTAATTTGATTTGGTTTATAAACAAAGACACTTCAAGCATTTTTGATGTTAACGTAATTGTAAGAAATGGCGTATTTGCTGGCTCAGGTAGTTTATTTAGATTTTCATTAGGTGATGGAGAGTTCACCGTAGAACTTGAAGAATTAGTATATAAAAAATACGACTATGATAAAGTAGGGTTGTTGCCCGATGATTATCCTTACGAAGACCCCTTTCTTACTACATTAGATGAATTCATTGATTCAAGTAAGTATGAAATGTATGTGGATGGCGTTAAAGTTACTGATTATAGTACTTTAGTAAATGCGGAACAAAATAAAGGTGACTTAATTGAGATCAAAGAAAAATCGAAAGAAGAATTAACGATTAATGGTTTAACTGATAATGAGTCTCTTGTTTATAATGGGAATCCCCAAGCTCCATCTGGAACACTGGTAGTTGAAGATGATAAGGTTCCAGTAAGTGAATTAGAAGTACTTTATGAAGGAACCGGTTCAACGACATATAGTAGTACTTCTGCCCCAACGATTGTCGGCAATTATAAAGTCACTTATAAAATTTCTGACGATAATCCTAATTATTTTGGAAGTATTACTTATAATTTTAAAATAGTTAAGGCAACCCCAGTTTATACTTTACCAACTGGTTTGATTAGCGGGATCAATAAATCATTAAACTCAGTAGTTTTATCAGATGGATTTAGCTGGGACAATCCTGATACCATCCTGGATAGCATAGGAATTCACTCCTTTAAAGCAATCTTTACTCCAACCGATACTCATAATTATTTAGTAGTGACGGGTCTTGATATTGAAGTAAGGGTGGGGGCGACTCTTCCTAATACTGGCATCAATAACATATTAATTTATATTTATTTCATGGCCCTATTTATAATTATCTTAGGAGCTTGGCTAGTAAAAAAATCTAATATAAAAGAAATATAATATCAAGTTTATAATTAGAACAAGATTTAACCCACTACTACGATGTAGTGGGTTTTCTTATTGACACAAATAGACATTGCATCTATAATTAACAGAGTTAACTATAAACACAATTAGTTAAACTTGTTAGGAGGACATTAAATGCTGTTTTTAAATAGAAAAGACTATCCAGAGTATGTTTTAGAAGCTTTGACTCAATTCCATGAAATTGTGTCAAATCATAAAAATGGTTCTTTTGAAGATTTAAATCGTATTAATAAAGGAGAATCTTTTGTTTTGCGTTATTTAGCTATGAAACAGAATAAAGTTTATCCGTCTGAAATTGGAAATGCTTTAGGAAGTAGTAACGCTAGAGTCTCAGCACTCTTAAATAGACTAGAGGAAAAAAAATTAATAAAGCGTGAAATCTATGAAGATAATCGTAGGAATATTTTAGTTTCGATTACTAATGAAGGTAAAAATCGAATCAAAGAAGAAATTACTGAGATTCAAACAATAGCGGCAAAAATATTTATCGAGATGGGAGAAAGTGACACAATAGAATTTTTGCGTTTATTTAAAATATTCTCTGATTCTGTAAAGAGATCGATGTTTCCTAATCTGTAGCTGATTAATAAATTGGCTTAAACCAATTTGAATAAATAAAAAATAAATAGAAACATGTATGAATTATTGTGTGAAAGGAAAATAAAAGAGTGATAAAGATTTTCAGATATTTAAGTAAAAAAGAATGGACAATGATCTTAGCGAGCTTTGTTTTTATTCTTATGCAAATTTGGCTAGACTTAAAGTTACCAGATTATATGTCAGAAGTAACCAGATTATCCCAAACACCAGGAAGTGAAATACTAGAAATTTGGATAAATGGCGGTTATATGCTCATGTGTGCTTTCGGTAGTATCGTTGCTTCGATTATTGTTGGATATTTTGCGGCAAAGATTTCTGCTTCTTTTTCTCAAAGATTAAGAAGTCTTATCTTTAGACAAGTTGAATCATTTTCTATGGAGGAAGTGAATCACTTTTCAACATCAAGTTTAATTACAAGAACTACTAATGATGTTAATCAAATACGCATGGTAATCGTGATGGGCTTA
>CAYUXU010000021.1:0-12345 GCA_964449005.1 uncultured Erysipelotrichaceae bacterium
TACCAGCTCCTAAATCATCCTCTGGCAGCTTTAGAGGTGGATGAGGATCCTTTGGTGGAAGTGGTGGTAGCTTTGGTGGCGGATCATCAGGTGGTGGTTTCGGTGGCGGCGGCGGTGGTCGCTGGTAATAAATAATCAGAATGGTGAAAGCCAATCTTTTTATTATGTGCCCTTCTTACGGTTGTTAATTTGATATGATATAATAAGCCGGTAGGAGGGCTGATATGGACTATAGTTTTACTAGTTCTTTAAATCCCAATCTCTTTGATGAATTTAGCTTACAACATCCGCTAACTTCATTTTTTCAATCAACCGCTTGGCCGAAAGTAAAAACAGAATGGGAGCCAATTTATACGGGAGTTTATCAAGGGACTACTTTGGTAGCGGCTAGTTTAGTTTTAAAAAGAAACTTGCCCTTAAATTTGGCAATCTTTTATTTACCACGGGGGCCATTACTAGATTATGATAATGTTGAATTAGTAAAATTTTATTTTTCAAGTTTGAAACAACTCGCAAAAAAAGAAAAGGTCTTTTTAATTAGAACCGACCCTAACTTGATTATTGATATAAAACCTTTATCTAGCAAAATTAATTTGCAAGATCATCAAGATTTACCTTGGTTAAAAAATCTAAAAATGGCGGGATTAAAACATTATGGATTTAATCTAGGGATGTATGAAACATATCAACCACGCTTTAGTGCTTTAATTAAATATCAAGATTACGATTTAAAGGTTAGTAAAGGTTATCGTGATAGTATCAAAGCCCAAAAACGTGATGTTGAATTGGTAAATTTAACATATCAAGATTTGCCTACTTTTATTAAATTATTGAAAGAAACTGAAAAACGACAAAATATCTCATTACGTGATATCAATTATTTTGAAAAATTATATCAAGCTTATTCCGATAACATTTTCTTAGTCGCAACAAAATTAGATTTACAACAGGCTTTAATCCGACAAGAAAATAATTTGAGACGTTTAGAAAAACAAATTTCTCAATCTAACTCAGAAACTTTAAAAGAAAACTTGAGTTATCAAGCGAAGATAATTGGTGAAAATGTTAGCAACTTTCAAAAGAAAATTGCAGCTGGTGAAAAAGAAGCTTTCTTAAGTACTCTTTTAGCAATTAAACATGGTCCAACTTGTGAGTTGTTATATGCGGGTGCTGACACTAGTTACGGAAGATATTATGCTTCATATTTATCTTATCAATCAGGAATCGCATGGGGTCAAAAGAAGGGTTGTTTAACCTGTAATTTAGGCGGGATTCCTGGAACACTCGATGATGGATTAACTACTTACAAATCTTTTTTTGATGCTAATATGATTGAATACATTGGAGAGTTTGATCTACCTGTTAAGAAGATTACCGCTAACTTATTTCGTTTTGCTTATCCATTTTTAAGAAAAATAAGGAAATATATTTTAAGGGATTAATATGAAATTTTATACTGATTTAAATGCACAAGAATTTGATGAGTTTGTCTATGCTCATCCGTTAAACCACTATAGTAAGACCGCCAAATTTGGTGAGTTTAAAACTAAAGAAGGCTTTCAGTATTGGCTTTGTGGTATTAAGATTGAAGACGAACTGGTGGCAACTGCTTTATTACAGAGGAAAAACTTAAGTTTACTTTATGGAAGTTTTGCCTATGTTTCATATGGTTATTGTCTGGATTATACGAATCAAGAACTTCTTACTTTCATGAATCAAAATATAATTAAATTTTCTCAAAAACTTAAAGTAACTTTCTTAAGAATTGATCCCAACGTGATGCGTTTGGAACATGAAAAAGATGGTGCAATTAAAGAAAATGGCTTTAATAATGAATGGCTTACTGACGAGATTACTAAAATGGGATTTCAACATTTAGGTTATCGTTATGGTTATTCAGGGAATTGGTTATCACGATTTACTTATATCTTAGACTTAAGTCCAACCCTTGAAGAGGTTTATCAAGGGATTAAACGCTTTGGTTCAAATTTTAAGAAAAATCAAGTTCGTGGGGTTGAAGTAAAAGAAGTTGGGCTGGCTGGATTAGAAACGCTTTATAAATATCAATTAGAGCTAGCGAAACAAGAAAGTTTTATTCCCAAACCACTTAGTTATTTTGAGGACTTATTTCAGGCTTTTAATGGTGCTGTCAAGATCTATGAAGCAACTTGTGATTTAAGTCAAAGTTATCTCAATCTTGAAAACGAAATTTTAGATTTAGAAAAAGAACTATTAAATCCAGAGTTAAAAAGAGGGCTTAGAAAGCAACATGAAATAAATATTGCTGGTTTAAAGCGTGAGTTAACTTGGTTAAAGGATAATAATTATCAAAATGCTGGAAAAATTTCTTTAGGAGCTAAATTAATTATTGTAATTGGCAAAAAAGTCTTTAACGTCAATATGTATACTTTAAAATTAACTAGTAATTTTAAAATTTCCTGGGCTTTACATTTAGCGGCTTTAACTGACATGAAAGAAAAAGGAGCAACTAGTTATGACTTTGAAGGTATTTCTGGGGCTACCAATAAAGATGATCTATATTATGGTTTACATGAATTTAAAAAGAGCTTTGGTGGCGAGTATATTGAATACCTAGGAGAATTTGATTATATTTATCAACCAATGCGCTATAAAATATATCGTAAATTAGATGTTTATGTATCTCGTATTAAAAGAAAACTACGCCAAATTAAAAATCGGATCTTTTAAGTAATTTATTTTGTATTGGGACTACAAATTTGTTAGAATTAATCTGTGGTCGCTTAGCTCAGGGGGAGAGCATCTGCTTGACGTGCAGAGGGTCAGGGGTTCAAATCCCTTAGCGACCACCATTTTATTAACTAGCAATTTGATAAAGATTGCTTTATATTAATAATTGAGGTAGAAGTATGGAAGTTATTGAATTAATTAAGACGATTATCTTAGGGATAATCCAAGGTATAACCGAGTGGTTACCAATTAGTAGTACTGGTCATATGTTGCTTTTTAATGAGTTTTTCGCTTTAAATGTTTCTGATCAGTTTTTAAAAGTGTTCTTAGTGGTAATTCAATTGGGTTCAATTCTAGCGGTAATTATTTTATATTTCTATCGGTTAAACCCTTTTGCGACAACCAAAACTATTAGTGAAAGAAAAGAAACGTGGTCATTATGGTTTAAGATTTTGATAGCCAGTATCCCAGTTGCAATTGTTGGTTTATTATTTGAAGATAAAATTGATGCTTTATTTTATAACAACATTATGATTATTGCGATTGCCTTAATTGTTTATGGAAATTTATTTATTTGGATGGAAAATAGTCGAAAAAGAAATCGTGTTACATCTTTAAAAAATTTAATGATAGTTGATGCTTTAATTATTGGTTTATTTCAAACACTAGCTTTAATTCCTGGAACCTCTCGTTCTGGTTCTACTATTTTAGGGGCAACCTTAATTAGGACAGAAAGAAAGACTGCCGCTGAATTTTCTTTTTTCTTAGCGATACCCGCAATGTTTGGGGCAAGTGTTTTAAAACTTGTTAAATATGGCTTAAGATTTTCACAAACTGAGGCGGTAATTTTAGCGACTGGTTTCTTAGTAGCTTTCTTTGTTTCAATTTTAGTAATTAGATTACTATTAGCATATATTCGTAATCATGATTTTAAAATATTTGGTTATTACCGGATTGTTTTAGGAATTATAATTTTAATTTATTATTATATTATTAATTAATATTGTGCTCGTGGCGCAAGTGGATAGCGCATTTGATTCCGATTCAAAAGGTTGCAGGTTCGAGTCCTGTCGAGCACGCCATTTTCTAATGATTTTTTAAACTGAAAAGAGATATGATGAAGTTAGAACCTTGCCCTTGGGCCTTAAAATCTAAATACTTGCAAGAATATCATGATACTTATTGGGGTATTCCAGAATATGATGAATTAAAACTTTTTCAGATGTTAATTTTAGAAGGTCAGCAAGCTGGCTTAAGCTGGGATTTAATTTTAAGAAAACAGAGTGCTATGTTAAAGGCTTATGATAATTTTGATCCAGCAATTTTGTCAAAATATGATGAAAGTAAAATTATTGAATTAAAAAGTAATCCAGATATCATTCGTAATAAACTAAAAATAAAAGCTGCCATTAGTAACGCTAAAGCTTACTATGAGCTGATTAAATACCATCAATCATTAAAAGACTTTATTTGGGGACATGTTGCTTATCAACCCATTATTAATTATTATAATAGTCCTAAAGCGGTTCCAACGACTACCGCCTTATCAGATGAGATTAGTCTTAAACTAAAGAAATTAGGATTTAAGTTTGTCGGTTCAATTACCATTCAATCCTATTTAGAGGCTTGCGGGATTTACAATAATCATCTTACTAATTGTCCTTGCCATCCAAATAATAAAAAGGGTTAGTTTCTAAACTAACCCTTTTTACTTTCTTCAACATATTTTTGAAAAACTACAAAACATCCGGAGCAGCTATTACAATCGCCACAGTCTTTTGCGATCTTGCGATATTTTAATTTACGATAAATTAAAAAACTACTGAAGGCAAGGATGATTAGGATAATTAATAAATCAACTAATTGCATAAATACTCCTTTTCTAAATTAAGAGGCTACCAACTTGGTAAGTTAACCAAGCTAAGAGATAAGCGATTGAAGTTTGGAAAGTAATAGTAAATAAAGTCCATCTCAAACTCACCATTTCTCTTTTAGTGGCCGCAATTGTGGCAATACATGGAACCGAAAATAAAATAAAGATCATTAATGAATAGGCTTGAAGGGGCGAAATCAAAGTGGTTAAACTTGTGACAAATTCACTACTATTTTCACTTAAGCCAAGTAAAATCGCTAAAGTTGCTACAATCGTTTCTTTTGCCATAATCCCACTAATTAAGGCAACACTGATTTGCCAGTTCCCAAAGCCGAGTGGTTTAAAAATGAAAGCTAAGTATTGGCCTAAGAAAGCCAGAATACTTTTATCAGCACTAACGTTTTCGAAACGGAAATTAAATGAGCTTAAAAACCAGATTAAACCACTTACTAAAAAGATTACAGTACCGGCTTGGGTAATAAATATTTTAGCTTGTGAGAAAGCTCTTTTGAAAATATTGTTTAATTGGGGAAGACGATAAGCTGGTAGTTCCATGACAAAGGGGCTAACCTTTCCTTTAAAGTATTTAAATCTTTTTAAGATCATTCCTGATAAAATAATTAAGAAAATACCAGTAAAATATAAAATAGTTAAGATCCAAGGTTGTCTTGGGAAAAAGGCACTAATTAATAAAGTAAAGATTGGTAACTTAGCACTACAAATTATGAAAGGAGTTAAGATTATCGTTAAACGACGATCACTTTCACTTTCGATTGTTCTGGTGGCCATAATCCCAGGGACACTACAACCGGAGCCAATTAACATTGGGATAAATGATTTTCCGGATAAGCCAAACTTTCGAAACATCCGATCTAAGATAAAAGCAATCCGTGCCATATAGCCACTATCTTCTAAAATAGAAATTAAGAAGAATAGAATAAAGATTTGGGGGACAAAAGTTATGACTGCCCCAACTCCCGCTAAAAGCCCATCGACAACTAAGCTTTTTAACCAAACTGAAACATTGAGATTGGTTAATAAAGTGCTCGTGATATTTAATAAATTAGGAATCAAATCATCTTCTAATAATTCAGTAAAGAAACTTCCAAATGGTCCCACCGCAACATAATACAAACTAAACATTACTAAAATAAAAAACGGGAAGCCAAAGAGTCTTGAAGTTAAAATTTTGTCGATCTTATCGGAATGACTTAGTGGTGAATGTTCAGTTTTCTTAATAATATTTTTACAAAGTGAAGTAATATATTTATATCGTTGGTCAGCAATAATACTTTCGATATCATCTTCATACTCATTTTCAAGTTGTATTATTAAATTAGCTATTTCTTGTCGTTGTAACTTTGATAGTGGGTATTTATCAATAATTTCACTATCATTTTCTAAAAACTTAATAGCTAGAAAGTCTTCAGGCTGATATGTCTTTGGCAAGATAGTTTTTATTTGAGTAAGTGCAGCCTCTAAATCATTATGATAAAGTGGTTTAATTATTTCCGGATTACTAACAGTATTTTCAACTTCTTTAATTAAATCAACCAAACCTTGCCGTTTTAAAGCCGAGATTGGTACTAGTGGTGTTTGAAACAAAGTTTGTAATTTAATTAAATCAATTTCTTTATGAGTAATCTTACTGACAAGATCCATCATATTTAAAGCTACAACAACGGGAATATTTAATTCTAACAGTTGCGTAGTTAAATAAAGATTTCGCTCTAAGTTAGTGGTATCAACAATATTGATTATTGCATCAACCTTTTCATTAATTAAATAATTGCGGGCAATCATTTCTTCGGTAGAATATGGTGATAAGGAATAAATACCTGGTAAATCAACCAAGGTTATTTTATCGTTCTTCAAATAACGGCCTTCTTTTTTTTCGACTGTTACTCCAGGCCAGTTACCGACTGATTGATTTTTTCCGGTTAGTTGGTTAAATAAGGAAGTTTTTCCACTATTGGGATTCCCTACTAAAGCTACGGTTAAATGCATTAAGATTAATTCTTTCGTAATAAAAGTTATCGAAGTTCGATAACTTGAATAAAGGCTGCTTCATCTTTTCTTAAAGATAGATCATAGCCACGCAATGAAATTTCAATTGGGTCACCTAAAGGTGCCACTTTTTTGACATATATCTCAGTCCCTTTAGTCAGACCCATATCTAAAAGTCTTTTTCTAAGTTTGCCTGAGCCTAAAACCTTGATAGTAGTAACAGTCCTATCTGGTGCGATATCTCTTAAGGTAATCATGCTTTCCCTTTTCTTTCTATTGCCAAATGAAATATTAAATATTTCAATTTCTTATTTCAGTAGTTAGTCAAAGCTAACATGATGTAATTTTATCATTGATAGTAGCTTTAGTCAATCAAGATTCTGTCCACAATTTGTATCGAGTTTGTAAAGACTTCTGAAATCGGTTAAGCTATTAGAAGGGAGGAAATTATGCAATATTACGATCAACATTTACATACTTATTTTTCTTATGATTGTCGCGAACAATTTGAGAACTATTTAAAAAAAGCTGACCAATTCTTAGTAACAACCGAACATTTAGATTTAAGGAATATTCGAGTTCATAAAGATAGTCTTTTTGATTATGATGAATATCGTGCTAAAATTGACCAATTAAATCGAGATTACAAAACAGAAGTACTGGCGGGAATTGAGATTGGTTATTTAAAATCGGTCCACGATCGTACTTTAGATTTTTTAAAGGGTAAAGAATTTGATATTAAATTATTAAGTTTCCATCAAAATCAAGAGTTTAGTTTTTTAGATCCAATTGTTTACTCATTAGACCCAATTGCTCACTTAATTGAATATTTAGAAATTATGCTGGCGGGAATTAAAGATTTTAATGATGTAAATGTTCTAGCACATTTTGATTTTGGTTTTAGATTATTAGATATTAGTTTAGAAGAATTTATAAAACATGGTGAAAAGTATCTGATTGAAATCTTTCAAGAAGCTATAGCGCATAATATTGCTTTAGAATTAAACACGAGAAGCATGTATCAGTATGATAAATTAGTTTTATATCATTATGCGATTGATTTATATAAACAACTGGGTGGTGATTTATTTATTTTAAATTCTGATGCCCACTCCGTGAGTTACTATGAGTTTCAATTTGAAGCAGCATTTCAAGTTTTGAAAAAACATCAAATTAAATATTTAACAGTCTTTCAAAAAGGAGAAGCCATTAAAGTTGCGATTTAAGCTTGACTTATAGTTTTAGAAGGTTTATTATAGTAAACAAATCTAAGAGGAAGATTAGTAGTAGTCGAGTCATCTAGCGAGTTTGGGATGGTGGAAGCCAAATAATAATTGAGATTACCAACGCACTTCGGAGATTTTTATCAGAACTTAAGTATGATAAAACGTAACTGGCGTTAACAGATTGAGTTGGTTTATCAAATTTCTTGATAAACAAATAGAGTGGTACCGCGAATTTACGTCTCTAATGAGGCGTTTTTTTTATGGAAAAGGAGAAAGAATATGAAAAAAATTATAGTACTTGTTGTAGTAATGTTAGCTTTGGTTGGTTGTAAGAGTCAACCAGCTACCAGTTTTTTGGACGAATTAGTTGATAAAAATCAAATTATTATGGCGACTAGTCCTGACTATCCACCATTTGAATCAAAAGATACTAATAATCAAATTGTTGGTTTTGATATTGAAATGATGGAAGAGGTAATGAGAATTCTTAACTCTAATAACAATACTGATTTAAAGCTTGTTTTAGAGCCAATGGATTTTGAATTAATTTTAACTGCGATTAATATGAAGCAAGCGGATGTTGGAGTTTCAGCTTTTACTTACGATAAAGATCGTCAAGTTGGTTTTAGTGAAACCTATGTCGTTTCCCGTCAAGTCGTCATCGTGGCTGCAAATTCTGATATTAAAACAATTGCGGATTTAGATGGCAAAAAAATTGCGGTAGGAATGGGAACAACCGGCGAATCAGCGATTGAAGATCAAATCCCAACTGCTGTAATTGATAATACCGGTGATTATCCACTTCGTTTTGAAGCTCTAGAACAAGGTTTAGTTGATGCGGTAGTATGTGATGAAGCTGTTGGGGATAATTATGTTGCCAATCGTGGCTTTGTCAAGTTAGCAACTGCTTTAATTGATGAAGAAATGAAAGCAATTGTTCATAGTGATCATAGCTTATTACTGGTGGAATTAAATAAAGCTATCGCTGAATTTATTGCGACCGATAAATATTTCGAATTAAAAGAGAAGTGGGGAGTTTAATTAGTGTCAAGGTTTTTTGAAATACTATCTTACGATAATATTGTCTTTTTATTAAAAGGGGCTGGTATTTCTTTAATTGTCGCTATTTTTAGTTTATTGTTGGGATTATTAATTGGCACGATTGCGGCTAGTTTTCGACTAAGCCGTAGTCGTCTCTTACAATTAATCGCAAAAGTATACATTGAGATAATTCGGGGAACACCAATGTTATTACAATTAACATTTATGCGCTTTGCGGTACCAGCGCTTTACCAACAAATTACTCATTCCTACTTACGAGTCGATCCTTTAATTTTAGGAATAATTGCGATTAGTGTTAATAGTGGAGCGTATGTGGCTGAATTAATTCGAGGAGCGATCAACGCGGTTGATAAAGGTCAATGGGAGGCGAGCACAAGTCTTAATTTAAGTTACTACCAAACTTTAAGATTAATCATCTTGCCGCAAGCTTTTAAATATTTAGTACCGTCTTTAACTAGCGAATTAATTATGTTAGTCAAGGATTCAAGTTTAATAAGTGCGATTGGAGCCGTTGAATTAATGCATCATGCTAAAATCTTAGGAGTTAATTATTATGATTATACAACTCCATTACTCGGAGCTGGGGTAATCTATTTCTTGATTACTTTAATTATTTCTAAGCTTTCTAGTAAATTGGAAAGTAGGTTGTTGGCAAATGATTAAACTTGTTGATGTTTCAAAAGTCTATAGTGATACCAAAGCCTTAGATCACCTTTCTTTAGAAGTAAAACCTAATGAAGTGGTTTGTATTGTTGGGCCCAGTGGCAGCGGGAAAAGTACCTTGCTGCGTTTAGTAAATGGCTTAGAATTGATTGATGGCGGAGCGATTTATTTTAAAGGTCAAGCTATCGATTATCATAATTCAAAATTAATGGCAGAAGTTCGTAATCAAATGGGCTTTGTCTTTCAAAATTTTAATTTATTTCCCCATTTATCGGTTTTAGAAAATTTAATGTTGGCTCCGACTCAAGTCTTAAAAGAAGATCCCAAAGTAGTTAAAGAACGTGCGATTAGTTTATTAAAACAAGTAGGTTTATTAGATAAAATTGATGCTTATCCTAATAAGTTATCTGGTGGTCAAAAACAGCGGGTTGCGATTGTTAGAGCCTTATGTCTTCGTCCGGAAGTGATGCTTTTTGATGAACCGACGAGCGCCTTAGATCCAGAAATGGTTAAGGAAGTACTAGATGTTATGAAAGATTTAGCTCAGCAAGGTTTAACAATGTTGATAGTGACCCATGAGATGAAGTTTGCTCAAGAGGCTGCTAGTCGGGTGGTATTTATGGATCAAGGTCAAATTGTCGAAGAAAACACTCCAAAACAATTCTTCAGTAATCCCCAAAGTGATCGTCTCAAGGAGTTTTTATCTAAAGTTCTTTAAATAAGTTATAATATTATTAACTAATATTTAAAGGACTAGGTATGAAGATAGACGATAACGAAATTAAATTAGAATTTTTAAGAAAGCGTAATGATGTTGAAGAGGGACATTTAATTACAACTTATTATTTTGATATTGTCTTATTAGAAACTGGTCAAGAAGTTGGCAAGCTTGATTTACGAGTTGGGATGTCGCCAGAACTATATTATTATGGCAATATTGGTTATACTGTCTATCGTTTGTTTCGGGGTAATCGTTATGCTTATAAGGCTAGTTGTTTAGCTTTTCAATTGGCAAAGCATTTAAAAATGAAGCAAATGATTGTCACTTGTAATCCGGACAATATTGCTTCATATAAAACTTGTCAATACTTACAACCTGATAAAATCGAACTGGTAGAAGTACCAATTAGCCATCCTTTGTATAAATATGGAGACTACCATAAGTATGTCTTCACCTATGATCTAAAGAAATGGACTCTACCAAATTCTAACCCTAAATAGTTAGGGTTTTTATTTATCTGCCGGGTATGAGACGTTAATTAACTTTCTAATTTCAGTCATGACATGATGAACATCTCTCATTAGTTGATATGGAACTAAGCTTGATTCTAATTTTCCAGCCTTAATACATTCCATAAATTCTTTTAATTCATAATACATCGTATCTTCACATTGCTTTACGGTGATATCAGCCACTGGTTGATTTCTTAAAGCAAGTTCCAGCTTATTATAAGAACTGTTCCCAGTAATTAGTAAGTTACCATCTTCCCCTTGAATTTCTGATTTTAAATGGGTATCGGTAATCTTTGAGTGCATTAATACGGCTTCCATTTCAGGATAACTAAAAATCATTGAGCCAAGTCCATCAACTTGGGTTTTCAATAAATAAGCATTGGCGAAGATTTTCTCTGGGACGCCAAATAAAGCCACCACATTATAAACACTATAAACTCCCATATCCATTAAAGAACCATTAGAAAGTTCATTTTTGAAAGCATTTAGAATAACACCATCGCGATAACTATCATAACGCGAAGAATATTTACCTAATTGAAAGAGGGCTCGACGAATTGTCCCCAACTTTGGAAGTTGTTTTTTAACTTCAAAGAAGTTTGTTAAGGTAACTGGGATAATGGCTTCCATTAATAAAACTTGATTAGCTTGTGCCGTTTCTATCATGGCATTAACCTCAGTTAAATTACTAGCAAGCGGCTTTTCACAAAGGACATGAACCTTATTTTTCAAGAAATAAATTGAGGGTTCATAGTGGAGTGAATTAGGGGTTGCGATATAAACTGCATCAATTGCTTGATTAGTTAAAATTTCTTGATAATTATCAGTATAATAATCAACTTGATAAGTCTCAGCAAATTTTTTAGCATTTTCTAATTGGCCACTACAGACCGCGACTAGTTCAAATTCAGGTAAGTGTTTGGCAGCTTGCATAAAGTTATGCGAAATAAAATTAGTTCCGATTACAGCAAATTTCATGATCTTTCTCCTTTTATTTAATTGTATAAAGCTCGTTTCTAAATGTCAATTTAAGTCTTGACATGATAACAAGTAATTAAAGCTATTCTTCTAAAATTCAATTACGGGTGGAGTTTGTGCGCTACTTTCCGCTTCAAAGTATTTTTTATCACTCTTATTTAAAAGTTTATTAAAAAGTGTTCCCGGAAATTGATTAATTGTGGTATTTAATTCAGCAGCACTACGATTCATGAGACGGCGGGCTGCTTGGAGATGTTCTTCACAATCACTTAAGGATTTTTGAAGATGTAGAAAGTTTTGACTAGCTTTTAAATCAGGATAATTTTCGGCAATTGCCAGCAAACGACTTTGACTCTGGGCTAAGGCCCCATTGTAATCATGGCGTAAACTGGGATCACTGCCGCGGATCTTTGTGACAATCGTCAGAACTTCTTTTTCATGTTTGGCGTAGCCTCTAACCACTTCTACTAAATTAGTAATTAGCTCAAAGCGTTTGCTTAAAGCCACATCGATCCCAGAAGAAGCTTCCTGGTGACGATATTCTAATTTAATGACTCGATTATAAAAAATTAAATAACTAATTAAAGTTATTAC
>CAYUXU010000022.1:0-12240 GCA_964449005.1 uncultured Erysipelotrichaceae bacterium
AGTGATCCGCCAATAATAAAGGTTATTTTACTTTTACCAACTGCGAAAAGTTGTTTAATTTTAAAAGCTAATTCTTCAGAGTGATAACTTTTTCCCTTTAAATCTAAAAGAATTTTATAATCTGCAGCTTTAAGATGTCTTTTTATCAAGCTAGCTTCTTTATTTAAAGATTGATTATTTAAAGCTTCATTTTCATAATTAGGGAAATCTTTCACTTCAATAATTTTAATTTGATGGTAAGACGAAATTCTTTTTTGATATTCTGCTAAGAGTTGCTTTAAAGCTGGCTCTTTAATCTTTCCCACACAAATTACCGTAATCACTGGAGTACGACCTTAATCACCTTCTTATCACCGTCACGAATAATTTCCACATCTATTTCATCTAAAGGTGCTTTCAAATAAAGTTGTTTTCTAAATTCCTTAAAGGAAGTTACTGCCACTTTATCCATCGTAATAATAATATCGCCTTCCAAAATTCCAGCTAAAGCTGCAGGACCATTGGTAAGACTTTCTGAGACAAAAATCCCATATTCAATATTTAAAGGTATTTCATAGTAATTTCTTAAATAGACCGGAATTTCATCAATCCCAAAACCACGAATCCCAATTACAGGCCGAATTACTTCGCCATTTTCGATTAGTTGATTTACAATCGGAATAACTTCATTAATTGGAACCGCAAAAGCCATTCCTTCAATTTCTGAACCACTTATCTTTAAAGCATTAATTCCGATTAACTCTCCAGCTAAATTAATTAGTGGACCCCCACTATTACCAGGATTAATCGCGGCTGAAGTTTGTAAGACTAACATGTCCCAATCATCAATACCATCTTTATTTAAATCAACCGCTACTAAGCGGTCTTTCCCAGAAATAATTCCTGGAGTTACCGTACCATAAAATTCGAGTCCTAAAGGACTACCAATCGCTAAGACCCATTCTCCAATTTTAGTTAAAGAAGAATCCCCAACCCGAAACGCCGCAATATCAAAATCAACTTCAACTTTGAGGGCCGCTAAATCAGTATACACATCCGCTCCCAGTAACTTAGCGGGACGCACTTCCTGATTGGCAAATAAAATATCAAATTGATTACCATTTTCAATGACATGATTGTTGGTAACGATAATAGCTTCATTATTGGCTACTTTAAAAATAACGCCACTCCCCGTCGCAATTGTTTGACCGCGTGATTTTGTGGTGACACCAACCGATTTAGCCAAGTTATCAGTGACAATCTGGGTAAAATCAGTACTAATAGAAGAATAATTTTGAACCACTGGTTTATCTTCCACACTTGATAAAGAGCCTGCCACATTTTTTAATTTTAAATAGGCACTACTTAACCAAACATTCCAAATTACTAAAACTGCGATTAATACAAGTAAAATTCTTTTAAATAAGTTATTACTATTCATCTCTTCCTCCTGAAACAATCTCAAATTGTTGGGCAGTAGTAACTTTCACCCCGAGACCATTAAAACGTTTTGTGGCCGTCGCAGTCGCTAGCTGATGATCATTAGCTTCTTCTGATAAATGTGCTAAGACAATTTCTTTACTTCTTGTCGTAACGGCTCGTGCTAATATCTCAACTGCATCTTCATTACAAAGATGACCATTAGCTGATAAGATGCGTTGTTTAACGTGATATGGTCGATCAGAGTTCATCAACATTTCCGGATCATGGTTACTTTCGAAAATATAGTAATCAGCATCCTTAATGTACGCTTGATTCTTTAAACTTAAATAACCCGTATCTGTGACATAAACTAATTTCTCAATGTCACTTTCTATAATATAACCAACAACCACTTCCGAATCATGCGAAAGTGGAATTGCGGTTATTTTTAAATGTTTAATGTAAAAGACTTGATAAGGTTCAATAATTTGATAATTAACACCTTCTAACTGAATCGGCGTATAAATTTCGTTATCTTGAAATAATTTAATTTGACTAATGTGATCATAATGGTCATGAGTAATTAAAACAGCACTTAAATCCTTTGGTTTAATATTTAATTTCTTAAGACTTTTTGTTAAGTAAGTTTTACTACTACCACAATCAATCATTAAATAAACATCTTGATCTTTTAAAACAAATGAATTACCCTTCGAGCCACTTGCTAAAATATGGTATTGCATTAGCAGCCCAAGACCAGACAAGGATTAATTCTTCGTCCATACCATTCCACCATAAAGTGGGTATGGACTCCCGTCGCTCGACCTGTCATTCCCATAATACCAATTTGTTCACCTTTATAAACGGTTGTTCCTGGTCCAAAGAAAGCTGGTTCACGCAAATGGCCATAATATGTCCGGTAACCATTGTTATGGTTAATCCAAATAAAGTAACCACTAATTGAGTCATAACCACGACGGTCTACAACCCCTCTATCAGATGCTAAAATCGGCGCATACTTAACATATCGATCGTAAATATCTATTGCCTGGTGGCCTGCGTAACAGTACCAGCCACAGCTTATGACTGGGTTAGCCACTGGCCAACGGAAGTTTCCAGAACCAATGCCAGGAATAATCATAGTTCCATAACGTATTTGTTCTTGGATTGGATCTTCCATGACCTTAGAATCAAGTAAAACGGCATTTGGTTGTAAAACTCCATTAATATAAGTCTCGCGATATCTAACCCGACGATAACCATTTTTCTCTCTGACTACGACTCTTTGAATTCCCTCACGAATAGTTGGATCAGGAATATATTTTGTCTTTGAAGGATAAATAGTTTCCCGCGCCACTCTTTCTCTAGTAACTACAATTGAAATTGGTGAGTTAAAATATGTAACATTTAGTTCCTCACCAACTTGTAAGAGCTGGTCAGTACTAATTAATTTATCAGAGTTAATTGTGAGAACTTGTTGGGCTCGTAAACCATTTTTACTGGCAACCCCTTCAACGGTATCATAGGCAACTACTGTGTAAAAACTCTTCTCAGTATCAAAACCATAACTTAAATACTGGATGATTTCATTTTTATCCATTAAAATGTTTTTCTTTGAGGCAAAACCTTTTGAGAAAGAAGCTGTTTCTTTGATTTCATAATCTATCGTACGGCTACCATATTGGTCACTACCAATATCAGTTGGGGTTCCCCCACCATCAATAATCGCTAAATCTTTTTCTGTAATAAAGTTTAAAACATAAACTGCTTTAGCTTCTTCAAAATCATCAATGTCTTTAACATAAACAACGTTTCCATTAGAAAACTCGACTCGAATCGCTTCTACCGCAAACAAGTCATTTTTGACAATAAAATCTTCAATTAAAGGATCAATATCTTCATATTCAAAATAAGTACTTTCTTCATAAAGATACAAATCTTCACCTAATTCAAGTTTTCGATCAGGGAAATCAGTTTCATATTCTTTCTGATGTTCTTTTAAAAGACGTTTCAACATTTGTTCATCAGTAATGACACCAACTAAATCACCTTCAAAATAGAGCTTTTGAACTGATTTTAAAACATTGTTTTCCCCAACTACTTTCTGGGAAATCAAAGCATTATTTTCTAATGTTGCTTGACTTAATTTATTATATTTACCAAAACTTAATATTTCTGAAAAGTAAGTTAAGGTAATTCCAAGTATGATAGTAATTATAACAATCGTTGTTGTTCTAATTTTTTCAACATGTTTTACTTTCAAGGTAATCACTCCTTACCAGCAATATTATAAAACGAATTGACGTTAGATTCAAATCCTAAGATTATTTTATTGGTTGGCCCATTGCGATGCTTTGCAATATCAATTTCCATCTCAACATAGCCTGTTTGCTTAGTAGATTGTTCTGATTCGGGAAGATCCTTATCGGGATCATTGTAATAATTATCGCGATATAAAAACATTACAATATCAGCATCTTGTTCAATAGCTCCAGATTCTCTTAAATCTGATAACATTGGTCTTTTATCAATTCGGCGTTCGACTAAACGAGAAAGTTGTGATAAAGCAATAACAGGAACTTCTAATTCCCGAGCCATCGCTTTCAGATTTCGGGAAATTTCTGATACTTCTTGTTGGCGGTCATCAATTCTACGACTACCCGAGACTAGTTGAATATAATCAACTACCACTGCCCCTAAGCCAACATCTTTTTTTAACTTGCGGCATTTCGCCACCATTTCAGAAATTTTAATAACCGGACTATCATCAACATAAATTGGCAATTGTCCCATAAATAAAGCCGCTTCATTTAAACTATTAAACTCATCTTGATTTAAATAACCAGTCCGAATTTTCATCCCATTAATTCTGGAACGTGATGATAACATCCGACTAATTAATTGTTCGGCGGGCATTTCTAAAGAAAAGATTGCCACCGGTAAGTTATTTAAATGAGCCATCTTCATCGCTAAGTTTAAGGCAAAGGCGGTTTTTCCCATCGCGGGACGAGCTGCTAAAATCACCAAGTCACCGTTTTGAAAACCACTAGTTGTATTATCTAAAGCGGTATAACCAGTCTTCATTCCCGTAATACCGGTTTTATTTTCACTCATCTTTTTAACTAATTCTAAAACGGCATTCGTAACTTCTTGAGCTGGTTTAAAATCTTTTGTTAAGCGGTTATGGGTAATATCTAAAATCATTTTTTCAGCACGATCAAAAACATCGTCAATATCATCTTTTTCATCGGCTGAATCTGCTAAGATTTGATGAGCTGTCGTAATTAATTGTCGAAGTTGAGCTTTACTGCGAACAATCTCAATATAATATTTTAAGTTACTGATGGTAGTAGCAGTACTAATTAGATCTGATAAATACTCCGCTCCGCCAATTTGGGCAATTTGATTTTTCTCGGTTAAACGGTTAATTAAAAGTGTTACATCGACATTACGACCTTGATCTTCTACTTCATTGGCCGCTAAGTAAATTTTTTGATGAACATCTTGAAAAAAATCCTCGGCTCTTAAACCTTCTTCATAGGTCAAAGAAAACGTTTCTGGATAAAGTAAAATCGCTCCCAAGATAGCTTGTTCCGCATCAATTGATTGCGGTAAACGTTTCGTCATAAATTACTCCTTGGCCACCAAATGGACTTTAATATTGGCAATGACACCCTTAAACAACTCAATCGCTAAGTCAGAGATTCCTAAAGTATTAATTGCGGTACTATCAAGAAATTTCCTTCGGTCAACTTTAATTTGATATTCACGCTCTAATTTATCGGCAATTTGTTTGGTTGAAATTGAACCAAAGACTTTACCTTCTACTCCAGCTTTCACTGGAAACTCTAAAGTAATAGTTTCTAGTTGTTTTTTTATTTCTAAAGCCGCTGCTTCATCTTTCTGCAGCTGCTTGTCATGTTGGGCTTGTTGTTTTGATAAAACTTCTTTACTAGTGGCGGTCGCTAAAACCGCTAAATTATTTCTAATTAAATAATTTCGACCATAGCCATCAGCTACTTCTACTAACTCACCAGCTTTACCAACTTTTTTAACATCTTTAAGTAAGATTACTTTCATTTTCTTCCTCCTTAAAATAAGCTTCAATCACATCTTTTAATTCACGATAAACTTCCTTGACAGTTCCAGCTTTTTGTAAAGCTGCCGCTGTAAAATGGCCACCACCTGACATTTCTTCCATAATTACTTGAACATTTATTTTACCTGAGGAACGGGCTGAAATACCAACTTGACTATCATCTAATTGTCCAATGGTAAAGGAAGCATTAATTCCTTGAATCTCAAGTAGTTCATCGGCTACAATCGACAACATTGTTCGAGAAATTACCTCCGGATACGGCGCAATAATAATCCCAGGATAATCAACCTTTGCTTTGGTAATAACTTTATTTTTCAATTGAACTTCACTAAAGTCATCTTTGAGAATTTCTTCAACGACCGTTAAATCAGCTCCATACCTTTTTAAAAGTGAAGCCGCTTCAAAAGTTCTACTCCCAGTTCGTTTCTTAAAGTTTAAGGTATCAATCACGACCCCAGCCATCATCATGGTAGCTTCTTCAGCAGTTAATGTAATATGGCGATTTTGATACGGAAAGAACTCAGTGATTAATTCACAAACACTTGAGGCTGAAGCTTCCACATAAACCATCAGTGGCTCGAAAGTAAAATCAGTCGAACGACGATGGTGGTCAATCACGACAATTCGCTCCGCTTCTTTAAGCAGCGCAGCACTGCTAGTTTGTTCCTCACTATGATGATCTACCATAATTAATAAACTATCTGGTGTGAAATTAGCTAAAGCTGCTTCTTCGGTAGTTAAGATATGGTATTTGTCAATCACAGTTTGATAAGACTCGACTGTCTTAGCCAGTTTTGTTTCAGTATCAAGCGGGTTATATAAAATATAAGTTGGTTTTTGGTAGTTTTGAGCTAAACGACTCATTCCTAAAGCTGATCCAAAACTATCAAAATCAAGTAAGCGATGTCCGACAATAAAGATTTGATCAGAAGCCACAATTAAATCTCGTAAAGTATTTGACATAACTCGGACTCGCACTCGGCTTCTTTTTTCTAAAGCTTCACTGCGACCACCAAAGTATTTCACTTCTTTACCTAACTTCCGATAAGCGACTTGGTCACCACCACGGCTTTGAGCTAATTCTAAAAGTCGATTTAATGATTCTTCTAGCTCATTTAAATCTTCGCTCTCTCGGGCAAAAACCATTGAAATGGTAATTGGTAAATCAGACTGTTGGCTCTTTTGTCTAATTTCTGCCACAATATTAAAACTAGCTTCTCTAATTTGATTAAAAATCATTTCATTTAAAACTAATAAATAACGGTCAGATTTAATCCGTTTAATAATTATGCCATTGTCTAAGGCCCAACTTACGACTGGTTGACGGACTTGGGTATCAATATAATTCACAATTTGTTCATCTTCATATTGGGTAACTTCTTCATAATTATCTAAATGGATTAAGCCTAAAACCAGTTTCTCATTTTGGTAAACAGTTTGGTAATAATCTAACTTGGTAATATCTTTAAAAAATAATAAATTATTAGCCGGTTGTCGCACGACTTCATAAATTATATCTTGATACTCTAAAATGGTTTGTTCCAGATTATCTTGAAACATTTTTCTCAAACTTTGATCCCATTCAGTAATTTTAGTATTTAATAATTCAGCTTGATAGTCTTCGAAAATATCACTCATCCAAGTAATAATATTTTCTTCATCATATGCGACTAAACCAACTCCACCGTAAATCAAAGAGTTCTTCGCATCGTTTCCTAAAATTCGGGAAATGTTCATAACACTTTGTTCCCGATCCATATCAACTAAATACATATAATAAATCGTTAAGCCGGTACTAACAATGATAATTAAAAGTGGTAACCAAAGGAAAGCCACACCAAAAAATAAAAAGACTAATAAACTTACTAACAGTTCCACTAAAACAACTAAGAAAAACTGTAACTTAAAGCGAGCGATCTTTTCTTTCATGGACCATTCTCCTGACTAACACTTCTCTAATGTTTGTAAAAATATCAACAATTCCTAGTAATATAATAATATAAGGCATCAAAAATAACAAGAAGACCGATATGAATGGTAACAACAAGTAATCTTTATAAGCCGAATAAACATTCACTAAAATCATTCAAAAAGTTAAAAAGACCATTGTATTGATTAAGGCAATTATTAATGCAATATTTTGAATATTTTGGCTTTTCCCATGACTATAAAACCAATAACCCGCTAACATTAAAATTAAAGCTTGTAATCCCATTACTTTAGAAATCCGAGCTTGATTAATTGGAATAATTTCAACTCTTTTTATATTTAAACGAATTAATAAAATACTAGTTAAGAAATGAGTTAAATAAGTTTGTACAACAGAGATTACTAAAACCACAATCGGCATTAAAAGTCGGAAAAAATTCAATAACTGATTTCGATCTATTTTAGGGAAGAACTTAATCACTTGCGGTAAATTAATAAAAAATTGGGCTAAAGAATTAATCTCAGCATCTAAATTATAATTGAAAAATGCCGCCAGTAAATAAGTCGATAAAAACTGATAAGCATAAGTAATGACAAAAGTTATTAATAAAACCCACGCTAAAGAAATCTCTTTCTTGACTAAGCTTCCATAAATAACCCCCGTCATAATTGAAAAGACAATTAATACTAACATTTGCCAGGTCGCTAGTAAAAAGGCCACGATAATTAATGAAGTTGCCACTACCATGGCGTTTCTAAAACCGTGTTTTACAGCATAAAGAGCGAGTGGAATTGGTAGTGCCCAAAAGAAAAATGATTCGATTAGGCCTACTAGGTAACGATCTAAAATCATGATAATTCCAATTAGGCCGACTATCATGGCACCTTCAGTTATTTGATTTATATTACGACTTTTAATTTTCATAAAGAGAAACCTCCATCAGTGACGGAGGCTAATCAGCTATATATGGTAATAAAGCCATTTGACGGGCCCGCTTAATCGCAGTGGCTAACATACGTTGATATTTGGAGCTTGTTCCAGTAACACGTCTTGGAATTATTTTGCCATTGGCAGAAATATATCTCCGTAATAATTCAACATCCTTATAGTCAATATGGGTAATATTATTTTTGGTAAAGTAACATACTTTTTTTCGACTAACACGATACTTTCTAAATCCCATAAGTATTCTCCCTTCTAAAACGGTAAGTCATCACTAGAAATATCAAGTGATGATTCAAAATCTTCTTCAAATTGGTTTTGGTTTTCATCAGCGAAATAGCCTGGTCCAGCAAAATCACTGGGTTGACTTTGGCGACTTTCGCTCGTGGCTCTACTTTCTAAAAGTTGAACTTGATCGGCTACTACCTCGGTAACATAGACTCTTTTTCCAGTTGCGTCTTCATAATTCCGAGTTTGAATTCGACCTTCAACTCCTAGTAAGGCACCTTTTTTTACATACTGTGCCATAAACTCGGCGGTTTTGTTCCAAGCCACACAGTTAATAAAATCTGCCGTGGCATCTTGACTTGCAAAACGCCGGTTAACTGCAGTAGTAAAAGAAAGTACTGAAGTACCACTTTGGGTTTTTCTTAATTCAGGGTCTCTAGTAATTCGACCTACTAATACAACACGATTAATCATATTTACCTCCTATTCTAGAGATAGATTAATAATCATATGACGGACAATATTGGGATTGATTCGCATTAAACGATTTAATTCTTCAATCACAGTATTGCCGGCTTCAAAAGTTAAAACAAGATAATATCCTTTTTGCATGAAATTAATTTCATAAGCAAAAGAACGCATTCCCCAATCATCGACATTGAGGATATTGCCACCATTGCTTGTGATAATACCTTGTAAATTGTCGATAACTGCTTGACGCGCTTCTTCATCTAAAGATGAATTGATGATATACATCATCTCATATTTACGCATTACTACACCTCCTTCTGGTCAATTGGCCTAATTTAGGCAAGGAGTAATATTTACTCACGGTTGTATTATAACAATACTACCTTTAAAGCGCAAGAAAAATTACTGTCTGAAACTAATTAAAAATACTATAACTGATACTTAAAATAATTAAACCAGCCACCAAGTTTCCTAAAATAATACTAACTAAAGCATCTCTTTTTACTAGTCTTAGTAATACCGCAATTAAGCTGCCAGTCCAAACCCCAGTTCCCGGTAAGGGAATCGCGACAAAGAGAAATAAACCCCATAATCCATATTTTTTTACTCGATGTGATTTCGCTAAAGAATTTTCATTAATTTTATGAATAACTTTATTTAAAAATTTACTCTTCTGTAAAAAGGAAAATATTTTTTCAATATAATATAAAATAATAAAAGCTGGGATGATACTACCCAAATAACTAAAGATACCAGCTTCTAAAGGTTTTAAACCAAGGGCAACCCCATAAGGAATTGCCCCACGTAATTCAATTACTGGAACCATCGCTAACAAAACGACTTGTAGCTCCAAGGTAATAATTTTTAAAACATTATGAAACGATAAAGCAATTATAAAACTTAAACAATTCATTCTGAACCATTTGACGTACTATCATCGCCATTACCGTTGCCGGGATCTTCGCCACCGTTACCAGGGTCTTCACCACCATTACCGTTGCCAGGGTCTTCCCCGCCATTACCGTTGCCGGGATCTTCGCCACCGTTACCAGGGTCTTCACCTCCGTTACCGTTACCAGGGTCTTCCCCGCCATTACCGTTACCGGGATCTTCTGGTTCTTCGACGCCATTGCCATTTTCAATTTCTTCTTCTTTTGGCGGTCTCGGATCAGGAGTTTGTTGTGGTAAAGGTTCTAGTGGGAATTTATGTGGCTCTGGTTGCTCGATTAAAGAACCAGCTAAGTTTTGTAAAATTAATTGTGAAGCATTTTTCAAAGAAGCTTGATTCGGATAAAACATTGATAAATAGCGATACATCGCATATGAGAAATCAGTTCCATATCGCCCTTGAACGTTATTAGTAATAATTTTCCAATTTGCCATATCATTTAGCTGCATCTTACCTAAGGCTAAAATACTAGAATATGGCATATTAGTTTGGAAATTATCCTGCATGGCATTTAAAATATTTACATAATTTGTCAGAATCTTTGGGGAAATAACTTTGTTAAAAATAGCTGAAATAACTTTTAATTGGTTTTTCCCGCGATCTTCATCACCGGATGATTGATGTTTTCGATCACGAGCAAAACTTAAGGCGCCTTTACCATCGACATAATTGAGACCTTTTGTAAACTTAATTTTATCATTAGTAGTAAAGTCATGAGTAGCTTCAACTTCAATGCCACCAATCGCATCAACTAACTTAACGACACTAGTAAAGTTAACTCGAGCATAATAGTTAATATCAATCCCAAAAGCATTTTCCATAGTTTTAATAGAACAATCTACCCCATAAATAGCGGCATGGGTTAATTTATCTTTGGGACGTCCCACAATACAACCCAGCGGTAAGTAAGAATCACGAGGAATTGTCGTTAATAAAATAACTTTGGTAATTGGATTGACCGTCATTAAGATATTTACGTCAGAACGTGAGCGTCTAGTTATAGCACCATAAACATCAATCCCACTAATGTATAAGTTGAAAGGTGTCGTTGTCACCTCAACTCCCTTTTCACTTTCAATTAAGGTTTTTACATCTACATTATAAATGACTTTTGTTTCATAGGTAAATTCCGGATATTCTTCTTCAATTAATTCGCGATACGCTTCGTTAATAAAAATGCCAGCAATCTCTTCCTGATACAATCCTTCCACCAGACTATAATGATCGGTATACTCTACGAGATCTAAAGGTTTTTCGATACTCGCTTGAATATCAGCTAAAACTTGAACAATATGATGTTCTTCGTCATCATCGATTCCTAGTTTCTCATCAATTATATCGTCCAACTCTTCATGTTCACTATCAACTAAAACAATTAAAGAAACCGTATCGGTGTCATAAAGTTCTTCAGTAATTCCTTGAATAAATTTTTCTGTTTTTAAAACATAGGCATTAGTAAAGAAAAGAGCCGCTGTCAAAGCGACAATAACTAATTTCCCAGCCCATTTAATTTTCGGTTTAATCTTCTTGAACATCTGTAAAAAAATCAAACCAAAATTAACTAGGAATAAAACTACTCCCGTTAAAATGACATACTTGTCAGGCAAAAATGGAAAGCGGATTAAAAGTGCCATCAAACTTCCTGATCCAACAAGCATGGCTGCGATTAAGACAAATCTAATAATTAATTCTATGATAGTTTTCAGCTTTGTTTTCAAGGTCTTGCTCCTTTTTATTTTATAATTCTACGGAAATTATTAGTTTCCTTTCATGAAATCATCATAAGCTTTTAAGACTGTTGCTGGTTCACCTTGTTGAACAATTTTGCCATTGTGAATCCATATCACTTCATCACAAAGCTCGTCAATTGTTCCTAGATTGTGTGAAACAATAATAACAGTTTTATTCTCTGCGAAAATGAGCTCTTTCATTTTATTGTAACTTTTTTCTCTAAATTGTTGATCGCCAACACTTAAAATTTCATCTACTAACATTATATCAGTTTCTAAAATCGCTGTAATAGAAAAAGCGAGTTTAGAATACATCCCGGAAGAATAAGTCCGAACTGGTTTATTAATAAAATCGCCAATACTGGCAAACTCAATAATATCTTTCTCGCGAGCTGCAATTTCTTTTTCGGTAAATCCCAATAACATACCTGATAAATATATATTTTCATAGCCAGTTAATTTTTTATTAAATCCGACTCCAATTGACATT
>CAYUXU010000023.1:0-11590 GCA_964449005.1 uncultured Erysipelotrichaceae bacterium
TTTAGAAATTAAAGAATAGCCAATTACTTCTTGAAAACCTAAACCGCTCATTAAAGTTTTAACTTTATTATTAAGGATACCAGCTTTTAAATAACCACCGATGGTAACGTCTCCTAAAGGCAGTGTTGAGGTGATTTGATCATATCCAATCAATCTGATTACTTCTTCAGTTAAGTCAACTGGAGCCTTTAAATCAGTTCGATAAGAAGGAATAATTACTTGAAACTCTTCATTATTAATTGTGAAAGAAAAATCTAAACTTTTGAAAACTTCTGCGACTGCTTCTAAAGTAAAGTTAGTTCCTAAACGTTGATTAATTGCTTTTAAACTAATTGAAATTGTGACAGCTTGATAATTCGTTTCATCATAAATATAAGGTACTTCAATCAGTTTAGCATTCGCTAATTCTTTTAAGAGCGAAACGGAACGAGCGACAGCTTTCTCAGGCGCTAAAGGATCTAAACCCTTTTGAAAACGACTACTAGCTTCGGTAGCTAAACCTAAACGCCGCGCCGTCTTTCGGATTGAAACCGGATTAAAGATTGCAGCTTCTATCATAATACCAGTGGTGGTTTCATCAATTTTACTATCATCACCACCCATAACACCAGCAATTCCAATATCATAAGTCCCACTTTTAATCATTAAGTCACCTGGAATAACTTGATAAGTAATGCCATCTAAAGCGGTATAGCCGCCTTCATCTTGATCAGTAACCGAAATATCGAGACTTTTTAATTTTTTAATATCATAAAAATGGAGTGGTTGCCCAGTTTCCACCATGACATAGTTACTAATATCAACAACATTATTAATTGATTTGATTCCAACAGCCGCTAATGCTTGCTTTAACCAAACCGGAGACTCTTTAACTTGAACTTCACCAACAATTTGACCAATAAATTTTTGACAATTAGCACTGTCACTAGAAATCTTTAAATTAGTTTTAAGATAACTTGTATCATGAAGTTTTACTTCTGGTAACGTAACGGTTCGTTTTAAAACTGCCCCCATTTCTTTAGCACAAGACCAATAAGCTAAACAGTCACTTCGATTAGGAGTTAATGCGACATCAAAAATAACATCATCTAAACCTAAGACTTGAAGCGGATTAGAACCGACTTCTATCTTATTATCTAAAACTTCAATCCCCGCCAGTTGTTCTTCACTTTGGAGTTTTTTATCTACTCCAAGTTCTGATAAAGAACAAATCATTCCAGAACTTTTAACACCCCGAATGGTAGTTTCTTTAATTTTAATATCTGGTAACTCAGCTCCAACTAAGGCTACGATTACTTTTTGTGAAGTCGCCACATTTGGAGCGCCACAAACGATTTGTAAGGTGGCATCTTGAGTTTGAACTTGACATACTTTTAAATGATCACTTTCGGGATGATCTAGAACCTCAAGAACTTGACCAACCGTTAAATTACTCCCCGAAGCTAACTTACGATAACCTTCGACTTCAAGCCCGGCATTAGTTAGGTAAGCTTGAATCGCCTCAGGACTAAGATCATCAATCTTAACGTATTTATTTAACCAATTATAACTTAAATCCATATTTACTCCTTAATCAAAACGCCCAAAAGGCTTTAAAAATCTTAAATCATTCGTATAAAAACTTCTGATATCTTCAATTCCATATTTCAACATGGCAGTTCTTTCGATTCCTAAACCAAAAGCAAAACCACTATAAACGGTACTATCAATTCCGGCCATTTCTAAAACATCGGGGTGGACCATACCGGCTCCTAAAATTTCAATCCAACCAGAATGCTTACAAATTTGACAACCCTTACCATCACAATTAAAACAAGAAACATCAACTTCAACTGATGGTTCAGTAAATTGGAAATAACTTGGGCGTAATCGAATCGTTCGTTTATCACCGAACATTTCTTTGGCTAATAACTCTAAAGTCCCTTTTAAGTCGGCTAAAGTAATATTTTTATCAACTACAATTCCTTCAACTTGCATGAATTGATGACTATGAGTAGCGTCATCACTATCTCGTCGATAAGTTTTACCGGGACAAAGCAACTTAATCGGTAATTTATCGGCATTTTCCTCTAAAACCCGAGTTTGAATTGCGGTGGTATGAGTTCTCAGTAAGCGATGTTCGTCGACAAAAAATGTATCTTGCATATCACGCGCCGGATGATCAGCGGGAATATTGGCTCTTTGGAAGTTATAAAGATCAAGTTCCACTTCTGGTCCCTCCACAATCGCATATCCCATCGCAATAAATAATTCATTAATTTGATTTAAAACCTGAGTTAAAGGATGAACTTGACCTAATAAAACTTGACTAGCTGGTAAAGTAATATCAATCTTTTCTTTAATTAATTGTTGATCTAAAGCCACCGCTTCTAGCTCAAGCTTCTTATTTTGGAATTCACTTTCAAATTGCGCCTTTAATAAGTTAACTTGTTTCCCAAATTCTGGCTTGTCTTGATTTGGTAAATCCTTCATTAAACTCATTAAAGAAGTGATTTCCCCTTTTTTCCCTAAGTAATCAATTCTTAATTGTTCTAGTTCTTTTAAATCTAAAGCCCCTTTTAAGGCATTCAAGCTTTGATCTAAGACATTATTTAATTTCTCTTTCATTGAAACCCCTTCTAAAAAATAAAAAAAGCTTGTCCAGGAACGAACAAGCGCGGTACCATCCTGATTTGTCAAAAGACACATCTTAAACCGATAACGCCTGGTCGCGGAGATGATTAATCCCACTTATAGGTGAATTCATTAAGTCTTCTTAATAGTGATTTCCAGCTCCCTCACTACTCTCTAGTTAAGAAAAATCTTAATTACTACTCCTAATCAAAGTATTAATAATATTTTAACCGATTTCAATTGATTTATCAACTGAAAAAAAGCCTCAGAAGCAGTTATTTCTGATTGCATTTTGACTTTAGTTATGCTATTATCAATAAGCATTGTCAAAGAAGGGAGGTTACGGGATGGCTAGAGTTTGTGCAATAACAGGAAAAAAAGCTTTATCAGGCAACCGCAGATCGCATTCTTTACGAGCTACACGCCGGAAATGGAATGTTAACTTACAAAAAGTTAAAGTGATGGTTGATGGCAAACCACAAACAATCCGTATTTCCGCCCGCGCATTAAAAACATTAAGGGCTCAGCAAGAAGCAAAGTAAAAGCATCAGAAGTGATGCTTTTTTTATTCCAAAGGTTTTAAGAAATACGTCCCAATCACCCGCCTTGATTTAAACTCATTAATAAAAGCATAAGGATCGACTTCACGGATTGCTTTGACAATAATCTTAACTTCAAAATCACTACAAACTAAATACAACATTGACTTAGCCTTATTTTGATACATACCGGTACCATCTAATCTTGTAATCCCATGGCGAGCCACTTTTAAAATCGCAGTAGCTACTTCACTTGGATAATCCGTAAAAATATGTAAAGTCGCTAACTTATAGCGGGAATGATAACTATTAATTAAGATAGTAGTGGTAAATTGGTAAATTATTGAATATAAAGCGGCATCAACATCAAAAATAAAAGCTGATATTAAAATTAATAAGCCATTAAAAAGCAAGACATAGTTCCAAGTTGATTTTTGATACTTGTTAGCAGCATAAATCGCAATAAAATCAGTTCCGCCACCACTGGCATTAGCTTCCAAAGCTAATAATGCACCTAAGCCATTAATAGCTCCTCCTAAGATAACTATTAATAGTAACTCATCACTGATTTTAAAATGTGGCAAAATTTGGGTAAATAATCCAAATAAAACAATATTTAAAATCGAATAACGGGTGAACTTCTTTCCGACATATTTGTAAACTAAAATTGTAGCAGGCAAATTTAAAGCATAATAAATATAGAAAAACGGGATATTAATATTTAAAAACTGTTTTAAAAAACGTGACGATAAGGTTGCCACTCCACTAAAGCCACTTGGGACTAAATTTCCATGATAAACAAACATATTGATGGCGATGGCTGAAAAGAGTGCTCCCAAAGATACCATCAGAATTGTTTTAATTTCCGCTTGAAATTTCTTCAATTAATTTCCCTCCACTAAGGCATCTTAAAAGACTTCTATCCAGAAGTCAATTAAATTACTAGATTCATTTCTTTTAGTAATAACAAATAATTTTCGCAACGTTTCATTTGGCGAATAATGATGCGCTTATTGGTCGGAATCAGATATTTGAAGTCACCTGTAAAGTGAATTTCGCTTGCACCATCTCGATTTTTAACCTCAGTTATAAAGTTATAACAAACCCAATAATTCTCGCTTGCCTTAGAACCAAAAATTGGGAAATAAAAAATATCTTTTCCAATGTAGATTGGTAGTTTCTGGCGATAATTGGTTAACGTTAGCATCGCTGACTTACGACCTTGATAAGTAGCGGCTTTGTATAAACAAAATTGTTTTAAATAATCAATTACCGGATAGTTACAATAATTTAAATTACCATTTTTATCATAACTTAAAGTTGTTTCACCAAATCTTTCGTGAAACAAGACAAATTTACTAGCTATCTCCATACTTTATCTTTTATCGCAAGTTAAACAAGGATCATCGGTATTATCATCACGAAGACTTTCTAAAATTTGAGCTTCAGCCGCCTTAGTATCAATCGCGATACATTCAATTTCTACTAAGGCCCCAAGTGGTAATTCTTTCACCGCAAAGGCACTTCGTGCTGGATAAGGTTGTTTAAAGTAAGTTTGATATACTTCATTCATTGGTGCGAAATTTGCCATATCACTTAAGAATACCGTCGTTTTGACAATGTGATTGAAATTTAAATCAAGTCGCTCTAAGATATTTCCAATATTTTCAAAAACTTGTTTAGTTTGGGCTTTGATATCTAAGCTAATTAACTGGTTGGTATCACCAGAGATGCCTAATTGACCTGAAAAATAAACAAAATCACCAATTTTAATCGCCGGTGAATATGGCCCGACGGCTTTAACCCCATTAGTTAAAGAAACACTCGCCTTCAACATCCTTATTCCTCCTCTTGATAATATTGACGTTCTTTTTGAATCATTTTTTTAGCTCGAGCTAAATTTAATCTTCTTAAATAAAAGACTAAAAATATTACTATTATTATAACAATCACACTAAGTGATAATAAATCTTCAAAGTTTTCAATCATAACTTACTCCTTGTCCTTTTAAGTATAACTTATTTTACTGAGACTTTTAAATTTTCAAATATAGTATAAGCCAAATAAAGCCCTAAGATAACCGCTACTACCGAGCTAGCCATTAAAATTAATCCAATTAAGTTTAAATTGTTAGTAATCAAAAAGACATCGATCGACTTTAAACTCTTTAAAATTAATCCGATAATTAAACTATACTTTAAAATAATCACTAAAATTACTAAAAAAGCGATTTTTTTAACTTTTTGATAAAATAGATCTTTTTCTGTAACAAAAATAATTAAAAATGTAAAGAGAAACAAATATTCTCGTAATGAAACCGTACCAATTACTTCCCAAAAGTTGACTTTTAATTGAAATTCTAACAATACCAAACGACCAAAAAAGGTTTCTTGTAGTGGTAATAATTCTAAAATGGCTTGAAATTCACTTATTGAAGCTGGCATCCGCAAAAAATAGCCGAGTTGAAAATTCGCAATCGACAAATCAATTAAAATTAAGACAAAAATTAAGCTAAAGAAAGCATATCTTTTATATGGAGTATTTAAAAACTTCTCGAAATATTTCATTTATATATAAAATCCTCCCCTTTAATACTCTCATAGGTGGTTAATGATAAAAAGTCATGTTGTCTTAAAACCTCATAACTAACTAAGGCCACCGAATTAGCCAAATTTAAACTGCGAGCATTTTTTACCATCGGTATTCGCAAGGAATGATTTAAATTATTATGCAGTAAATCGCGCGGTAAGCCATGACTTTCATTTCCAAATATTAAATAAACTGGAATAGGAAAAACCACATCACTATACACTTGTTTACTATAACGCGTAATATAATAATGATTACCTTGGTTCGGGTTCTTCTTTAAAAAGTCTTGATAATCACTATAAACTTGATATTCTAGTTCTTTTATATAGTCCATTGCTGAGCGTCTTAAAGCTTTCTCAGTTAAAGAAAAACCAAATGGCTCTATTAAATGGAGCTTTAAATTAGCCGCCATGCAAGTTCGCATCACATTACCAGTATTTTGGGGAATTTCTGGCTCAAACAAAACAATATTAATCATAAACTTTCCCTTTTTTTCTATTTATAAATAAGACAACAAGATTACTTATTATGATATAACTACTAATTCGAATGATTATTTTAAAGACTAAACTAAAAAATAATGGTTCAGGTACTAAATTAATTAGTAAATCAGTATTAGGATCAAGTAACCATAAATCATTAGTGAAAATCAATTCATGGAAAATATACCAAAATCGATAAAAATCAATCCAAGCAAAAACTGCCACAAAGCCAACAAAAATAATTAAAGCGAGGGTTACTTTTGAAAACTCACTTAAGATATCAGTGGTTACTTGATACTTATAATGATAGTAAATCAAAAACAAAACTCCTAAAAATAAACCAAAATAAATTAAATTACGAAAATTTAAGTAAAGTTTTTGAACATCAACCATATGGGTTATTTCTCTTTCATTAAAAGCAGCAACTGGTTTTTGATTAATTGTGACATCAAAATCTAAGCTCAGGTCTGTGCCTTTTGTATAATTAATTAATTTTTCCATTACTAAATCTAATTCGTTTTGCGGGATACCAGTTGTTTCACTGACTAGATATTTAACCTGGGTTACGTGATAAAAGCTTAAACTAGTGGCGGTCTTTAATAAAATCAATGCACTAGGAATAACTAAAAGTAAGCCCGATAGAATTATTTTTAATGTTTTTTTCATAAATTTTTCTCTTTCAAAAAATCAGCCAGTTTTTCTAAGGCTTTTTTGCGGTGACTAATCTTATTTTTCCCATAATCACTTAATTCAGCGGTAGTTTTTTGATACTCAGGTAAATAAAAAATTGGATCATAACCAAATCCATCTTTACCAGCCACCTGTAACGCAATTTCCCCTTTTAACTCACCACTAAAGAAATAATAACTATTTTGATACTTTAAAGCGATCCCACATTTAAAATAAGCCGTCCGCTTAGTTTCGTCTTTTAACATACTTAAAATTTGTTGGTTTTTAATTTTATACGAAGTGTTTTCTCCTAAATAACGGGCTGAGTAAATTCCTGGTCGGCCTTTTAAAACATCAATCTCAATCCCCGAATCATCCGCCACAATTAAATAATCCTCAAATAAATAATCCTCAAAACCATGAATCGCTTTTACTTTCAGCAAGGCATTTTCTTGGTAGGTTTCACCATTTTCTTCGATATCAATTTTTAAATTAAAATCATTTAAATTAAACACTTGATAATCTTTTAAAATTGTTTGAAACTCGCTAACTTTACCTGGGTTATGGGTTACAACTAAAATTTTCTTCATTTGCCTCACCTTTTATCATTTTATTTTATCAAAACAAAAGCCATTATGCTATGATAATTATAGGTGATGCAATGTTAGAAAAACAAATCGCACTCCTTTTAAAAGAAGAAGTGATCTGGCTAGAAAAATTAGATAAAGGAATAAGTAATCATAATTATTTAGCGAAAACTAGTGACGCAACTTATATCGTAAGAGTTCCTAAAGTCAAACATTTAAAAGATTATAGCTTGGAACAAGAAATTAATAGTTTAATTGTCCCGCTTGGCATCAACAGTGAAAATGTGGCTTTTGACTTAAAAACTGGGATTAAAATTTCAAAATATATTGATAATTTAAAGACATTTACTGAATACCATAAAAATGACAAAATTAAAAAAACAGTTCGCTTAATGCATACCTTGCACCAAGCGAATTTAGTTTGTTCTAGCGACTTTAACCCGCTTGATAAATTAGAAGAATATTTAAGTAAAATCAATACTCCACTCTTTAACTTGAAACCTTATTTAAAAATTAAAGATGAGATTAAAAGACTCTCTCATCCGAAAATTTTATGTCATAACGATTGGGTAGCTGGTAATATTTGTTTTACAAATAAAAAAAGCTATTTGATTGATTATGAATATGCCGCTAACAACGATCCCTATTTTGATGTTATGTCATTTTTGACCGAAAATGATTTAACTAATGATCAAATTAGTGAATTTCTAAAGCTTTATTTTAACCATAATTTAAGCATATCGGTATTAAATACTTTAAAACTATGGGAGAAATTTCATAACTTGCTATGGTGTAGTTGGGCTAATATGATGTATGATTTAACCTTAGAAAATCAATTTAAAGCAATCGCTTTAGACAAATATACTGCTTTAAAAACTACTATTTTACCTTAAAAAAGAGGCCGCAGCCTCTTTTCTTAAATTAAATCACGATATGTTACTAACTCGATATGGTTTTCCTTTAAATAATCCATAATCTTTTTTGAAGTAGCCATTTTTAAGTCTTTGGGACGAATCATAGTGTATGAAGAAACGTCAATGAGATCTTGGTCGACATAACCGGCATGACAAATTAAAGCAGTCACTTCGTGTTCCTTAATTAGATCAAGTAATTGATAAACATTAGCCTCAACATCAGTATTAGCTTGAGCTTCTAAGCTGAAAACAGGTTTAATATTCCATTTAGTTGGAAAAGCAAAGATGTCTTTTTCTTTCCAAAACTTAAAAGGTCGAATTAAATCATATTTTTCTGCCATAACTTCAAAGGCTCTTTCAGTAACAGGAGTTCCCATAGAATGCGAATGAAGATATTCTGGTTTTTTACCAACTAACTCGATATAACGCTTAATTTGAGCTTCCATTTCTAGTAATATTTCTTCATAGACATACGGTTCTTTTTCAAAAATTGTCGCTAACCCTTCTCTTCCAACTACCTTATTATTTTCAAAATGGGCGATTGAAGTTATAAATACGCCATTTTCATCAACTAAACTTGGTATTAGTTTTGGATCAGAAAGTGGTTTTCCCGCCACAAAGTTAACATCAACTCCAAAACACGCTTCTGGTAAATCAGGAATTAATTGAGCTGCAAAGCCACTTGAAGGCATATTAGTAAATAAACCAGTATTCCGAATCATACCCGCTTTAATACCTTTGATAATCCCTAAGGTAACCGCTTCACTAATCCCAAAATCATCACATTGAAATAGTAATTTCATTATTTTTCCTCCTTACCTTAATTATACATAATTTTTATATCTTAGAACTTAAAAAAAAGCATCAATTGATGCTTTAGCGTTTTATTCGGCAGCTTTTTTAGCAGCTGGCTTTTTCTCAGCAGTTGCCTTAGTAGCTGTGGTTTTTTTAGCAGCCGGCTTTTTCTCAGCAGTTGTCTTAGTGGCTGTAGCTTTTTTAGTAGCTGGTTTCTTTTCAGTTGTCTTAGTGGCTGTAGCTTTTTTAGCAGCTGGCTTTTTCTCAGCAGTTGCCTTAGTGGCTGTAGCTTTTTTAGTAGCTGGTTTCTTTTCCGCAGCTTTAGTTGCGGTTGCTTTCTTAGTTACTGCAGGTTTTTCAACCTTTTCTTTTGTAGCAGGTGCTTTTTTAACTGGAGCTTTTGCTTCAGTAGTTTCTGCTTGGGCGGCTGCTTTAGAAGTTACAACCGTTTCTTTAACTACTTCAGTTTTAGCAACGGCAATACTTTTACCATTCTTGGTGGCATTTTTAGCTAATTTTACGATTTCGCTAAATGCTTCTGGGTCATGAATTGCCATTTCAGCTAGCATTTTACGGTTGACATTAATCTCAGCCAATCTTAAGCCATGCATTAATTCGGAATAAGTTGCGTCATTTAATCGTGCCCCTGCGTTAATTCTCGTAATCCAAAGTTTACGCATTTCGCGTTTAATTTGACGACGATCGCGATAAGCATAACGTAAGGAACGCATTACTTGTTCATGTGCAGTTCGATATAAGAGGTGTTTTGATCCAAAATACCCTTTTGATAATTTTAAAACTCTTTTTCGGCGTTGACGTGTTGCAACGCTACTTTTTACTCTAGGCATAATCGTAGTCCCCCTTTACCCTTGAAGCAGTGATTTAATTCTCTTATAATCACCTTTACTCACTAGCGCAGCTTTGCGTAGTTTTCTTTTTTGTTTTTGGCTTTTATGAGAAGCAAAGTGTGAAATATAAGCCCGATTTCTTTTAATTTTTCCGCTTCCAGTTACTTTAACGCGTTTCGCTAAAGATTTTTTTGTTTTCATTTTTGGCATTTTCGCTCTCCTTATTTACTCTTTTTAGGACTAATCATGACTGACATCGTATTTCCTTCAAGTTTCGGATCGCGCTCGGGCTGTCCATATTCGGCTAAAGTACTCAGGAAATCTTCCATGACTTTCTTGCCCACGGCAACACGTGTAATTAAGCGACCTCGGAAACGCATATCAACTTTAATTTTCATACCATCTTCAAGCCATTTTGTAGCTTGGCGAACTTTTGTGTCAAAATCATGTTTATCAATTACAGGAGAAAGCCGTAAAGCCTTTATCTCAGTAACATGTTGATTACGTTTTGCTTCTTTGAGACGTTTTTGTTGTTCATAACGATGTCGACCATAGTCCATTATTTTACAAACCGGTGGTTTACTCCCCGGAGAAACACAAAATAAGTCTAATTCAAATTTTTCAGCTTCATTTAAAGCTTGATTACGACTCATTACCCCTAATTGTTCACCTTCGGGTCCGATTACGAGGACTTCTTTGAATCTAATATTCTCGTTTACTAGGTCATCCATACTTTGTCTTCTATTACTAATAAGTACACCTCCTTTATGGATTTTTCAAATAAAAAGTGAGTGCGGACACTCACTATTGGTAACATTATTAAAGAAATGTTGCATAGCATCGACCTATTTCTGTTAGAAATCAGGTGAGAGTGTCTCTACTTTCTATTTTGCCTATTAAAGATAGCACCAAATCTAAGATTTGTCAAACTTACCTCCTTAACAATTTTCAGAGCTTGTGTTATAATTTTGTCTAATGAGAAATTAAAAAGAGGTTATTATGAAATTAAAAGAGAGCTATTTTTTTACACTCAGAGAAAATCTGAAAGATGAAGATTCAATCAGTGGTAATTTATTAAGTCGTGCTGGCATGATTAAGAAAAATTCAGCTGGGATTTATATGTTTTTACCACTTGGTTATCGGGTCTTAAAAAATATTGAAAAGATTGTTCGTGATGCGATGGATGCAACCGGAGCTCAAGAAGTTTTAATGCCAGCTTTAATCCCAGAAGACATCTTTATCAAAAGCGGACGCCGCGACATTATCGGAACTAGCATGTTTAGTTTAAAAGATCGCTTTAATCGTCCCTATGTCTTAGGACCGACTCATGAAGAGCTCTTTGCTATAGCGGCTAAAATGTATATTAAATCCTATAAAGACTTACCGATTAATTTATACCAATTTCAAAATAAGTTTCGTGATGAGAAACGACCTCGTTTTGGTTTAATTCGAGTTAAAGAATTTATTATGAAAGATGCTTATTCTTTTGATGTTGATTTAAAAGGCTTAGATAGTTCTTACCAAAAAATGTTTGATGCCTATCATTTAGCTTTT
>CAYUXU010000024.1:0-11417 GCA_964449005.1 uncultured Erysipelotrichaceae bacterium
TCTCAATGCCACTTTATATTAAAGAAGGGAAAACACAACTGGTGGTGGGCTTAGGTTGTACTGGCGGGAAACATCGTTCGGTCGCTTTTGCGAGAAAGCTGGTTGAGCAGTTTCAATACCCCCAAATCATCAATAAAGTAAACCATCGTGATATTCATCGTGGTTAAATAACTACTTCACCTATCTTGTAAATTAATTCTTGTTTTGTTATACTATCAAAGTATTAAGGATGAAAGGAGTGACACTATGCTAGATATATTAATCATGATTGCAGCGGTAATGTTGATCATTCTTTCATTATTGCAAGGTGGTAAATCAGCCGGTATTAGTAGTGCCTTTGGGGGCGGTAGTGGCGGCTTAAACCTTTTCGCTAACGTAAAAGAACGCGGGCCTGAAAAATTTATTTCACGTTTAACTTTAATTGTTGGAATTGTCTTTTTTCTTTTAATTATTATCGTTAAAATCGTTTAGGCTGAAGAAGCCTTTTTTTATTTATATGGAACAGAAAATTTTAAGTTTGTTTAAAAATACGACTGATAGTTTCAGCGAAGCGGAACTATTGAAAATATTAAAAATAGACGATGATAAAAGCTATCATCGTTTTCAATCTGCACTAAAATCATTAATTGATAATTACCAATTAGTCATTAGCCGAAAGCAACGCTATTTATTGGCAGTTAGTGCCAATCTTTATGTCGGAGAAATTGATATTAAAGAAGCGGGTTATGGTTTCGTTGATTTTAAAGATTATCCTTCTTTATATATCGGGAAACGCCATCTTAAAGATGCTATGCCTAAAGATTTAGTAGTGGTCAAAAAGAAACCACATTTAAATGAAGCTGAAGTCATCCAAATCTTAAGAAGAAATTTAACCCATTTAGTTGGTACAATCTCTTTTAAAAAGAAACACATGACTTTTACTAGCGACCAAAATACGAATGGAAAAGTTATTAATATTAAAAATCCGCATAATTTTGCCTTACAATCAGGTGATAAAGTAGTTTTAAAAATAACTAATTTTGGAAAAAACCTCCAAGCTGAAGTAGAGTCGCGGCTTGGTAAAGCCAATGATCCCCATTTAGATATTATTTCAGTTTTAGTTGCTAAACAAATCGAGTACCAATTTAATCAAGAGGTTCTCACTGAAGTCAGTGAAATTCCACAAATGGTGGAAAATGATCAGCTTTTAGAGCGAGAAAATCTTACAGATTTATTAACTGTTTCGATTGACGGGGCTGACGCGAAAGATTTAGATGATGCGATTAGTATTAGTAAAGAAGATTTTGGATACCGACTTTATGTGCATATTGCGGATGTTTCCGAATATGTTAAGCCGAAAACAGCAATAGATAAAACCGCTCATCATCGGACGGCTTCGCTTTATCCGTTAGATTATGTAGTACCAATGTTACCAGCGGAGTTATCCAATGGGATTTGTTCCTTACTACCAAACCAAAAGCGACTAACATTAACTTGTAAAATAGAAATTGATTTTAAAGGTGATGTCATTAATTATCAATTTATGCCCGCCGTTATTTCGAGTGATGCCAAATTAACTTATCAGTTAGTAGAAGATGTCTTATTTAAAAAAGACAAATTATCTGAAGTTAATGATGAGATTGTGGAACTTTTAAATCATGCTCTGGAGTTATCTAACATTATTCGTCAAAAACAACGTCGTCAAGGCTATCTTGAATTTTTTAGTAATGAATCGCAATATGAGTTTACTAAAAAAGGAGCAATCAAATCAATTCGAGCCCGGAAAGATTTAAACTCGGAAAAAATAATTGAAGACTTTATGATTTTAGCCAATCGTTGTGCCGCTGATTTTTTAATTAGTAATGAATTACCTGGTATTTATCGAATCCATGAAAAACCAGAGCGGGAAAAAGTTTTAGAGATGATTGAATTAATTCGTTACCTTGATAGTAGTTTCCCAGTGTCCAGTTCGAGAAATTTAAACAAACAACTTCAATCGGCTCTCAGATATTTCTCTGAGACAAAATTGTTTTATGTAGTCTCTAATTTATTATTAAGAAGTTTACCAAAGGCTTACTATGATAGTGTCAACAAAGGTCATTTTGGGTTAGGATTAAAAGCTTATTCTCATTTTACTGCCCCAATTCGACGCTATCCTGATTTAATTGTCCATCGAATTATTAAAACTAAACTTATGCGCACCAAAACTAAAATTGGCGATTTAAATGAAATTTCAAAACACGTTTCGAAACAAGAACGCTTGATTCTTGAAGTTGAACGTGAAATTGAAGCTATGAAAAAAGCTGAGTATATGGAGCAACATATTGGCGAATCTTATTTAGGTACCATTGTTAGTTTTACTGAATTTGGTTTCTTTGTGCGACTTGAAAATTCGATTGAAGGTTTAGTCCATTATGATCGTTTAAAAGATGACCATTATGTGAAGTCAGAAAATCAAGTTTTTGCGATTGGCTTAACTACTCAAAAAACCTATCAAATTGGTCAAGAAGTAGAGGTCGAAGTGATTGGCGCTAACAAAGATAAGCGACAAATTGATTTCACACTGTTATAATAGGTTTGGTGAAAATATGTCAAAGAAAATTATAGCGACTAATCGGAAAGCCTTTCATGACTATTTTATTGAAGATCGTTATGAAGCAGGGATTGAATTAGTTGGTACTGAAATTAAATCAATTAGAAACGGTGCCGTTCAATTAAAAGATTCTTATGTTGATTTTGTGAATGGCGAAGCTTTTATCCGTGATTTATACATTGCCCAATATGATTATGGCAATCGTTTTAACCATGAAGAGCGGCGTTTAAGAAAACTTCTTTTACATAAACATGAAATTAATAAATTAATGAAAACCGTCACCTTAAAAGGTTATACGGTAGTTCCTTTATCAATTTATTTAATTAAAGGTAAAGCAAAACTTGAAATTGCTTTAGCTAAAGGGAAAGCTCGTTATGATAAAAGAGAGACTGAAAGAGAAAAATCTGCACAACGTGATATTGAAAGAGCTTTAAAGAATCAATATTAAAAACCCACTTCTAAATTGAAGTGGGTTTTTAATTGTTAAATAAGTTATTTGGAATTATTAAGATTATTGAAAAAGGTTTCAAGCAAAACTAAACTATGCTTTAAAGTTTGATTTTCTTGATCGAGACTTGGATTAAATTCAACAAAGTCCATTGAAGTAATAATATCAAGCTCAGCTAATTCTTTTAAAATTTGATGAACTTCATCAAGATTTAAACCATCAATTTCTGGTGTTCCAGTGCCAGGCACTAAGCTAGCGTCTAAAACATCAATATCAAAACTGAGATGAACATGTTTCGGATCTTTTTGTTTCAAAATTATTTTAACTAACTCAAGAATGTTTTCAATTTTTAATTCTTGGATATGTTGAGAAGTAAAATGCGTAATATTGAATTTTTCAATGATTTCAATTTCCCCAGGATCTAAGCTTCGTACTCCAAGATAAATCAGATTTTCTGGCTTAAGAAAGTTATTTTCAAAGATATGGTTGAGTTTATCAAGCGAAAGATTAAAAGCTGAAGCTAAGGGCATTCCATGAATATTGCCAGTACTAGTAGTTTCATCAGTATTAATGTCACCATGGGCGTCGACCCAAATTACAACTGTATCCGGATCATTTTTAGCGATTGCCGCTAATGAACCTAAAGCTAAGGCGTGGTCACCACCGATTACTAATGGGAAATGGTTCTGATTCAAAGACTGGGAGACTAAATCTCTGAGATTTTGATTAGCTTTAATAATTGGATTTAAATATTTTAGTTTTTGATGATCTGAATATTTTTCACTACTGTTGACTTGTTCAACATCAACTTGAGAAATTGATTTAATCTCAAAGTGATTATTTATAATCTTTTCAACGTTATGATTAATTAAAGTTTCTGGTCCTAAATCAACTCCAGAAATATCACAACCATAAAACAAAGGCATTAAGATGATATCAACTAACATATCGCTCACCTATAACAAATTGTTATAAGCTCCTTTCTAAAGTAAGTCTCAACTTATAGTAAGACTTTTCCTGAACTTTGTAAAGCGTCGAGATTAATTCTTGAGACTTGAAATTTTAAATAAAATTAGTTATGATATATTAGCACTCAGCTTCTATAAGTGCTAAGGAGGTCAAATGAAACAATTTAAAGCTGAATCGAAACGATTATTAGATTTAATGATTAACTCAATTTATACCAACAAAGAAATATTTTTAAGGGAACTTATTTCCAACGCTAGTGATGCTTTAGATAAAAGGCATTTTTTAGCTTTAACTAACTCGGAAGATGAAATTTCGAAAGAAGAATTATTTATTAAAATTGAAAAAGACGAAGCGAAACGTCTTTTGACAATAAGTGATAATGGGATTGGGATGGACAGCAAAGAACTAGAAAAGAATCTTGGAATGATTGCTAGTAGTGGCTCATTAGCTTTTAAAGAAAAATATCAAGATTCTAGTTTAAGTGAAGAAGATATTATTGGACAATTTGGGGTTGGCTTTTATTCAGCTTTTATGGTAGCGGATAATATTAAGGTTTATAGTAAAAAAGTTGGTGAAGAAAAAGCTTACTTGTGGGAATCAAGTGGCGAAAAAGGTTACACCATAACCGAAGCCAAGTTAGATGATGTCGGTACAAAAGTCGTTTTAACAATTAAAGCTGATAGTGAGGAATATAATTTCAGTGATTTCTTAAAAGAACATCAACTCGAAAGCTTAATTAAGAAATATTCTGATTATATTCGTTATCCCATTAAAATGGAAGTTACTAAACTAGTTGCAGGAGAGAAGGAAGATTCTCAAGAAGAAATAGTTGAAGAAACTATCAACTCCATGATTCCAATTTGGAAACGTGATAAAAATTCAGTTAGTGAAACAGATTATCAAGAATTTTACAAAAACAAGTTTTTTGATTGGAATAATCCTTTAAAAATTATCCATACGACAGTGGAAGGTTTAGTATCCTATACCGCATTATTATTTATTCCTGAAAAAGCTCCTTATGATTACTATACTAAGGATTATAAAAAAGGACTCCAACTTTATAGTAAAAATGTTTTCATTATGGAAAATGCTGAAAAACTTGTTCCAGAACATTTCCGTTTTATTAAAGGATTAGTTGATTCGCAAGATTTATCTTTAAATATTTCCAGGGAAATGCTGCAACAAGATCGGCAACTAGCTAATATAGCGAGTCGTTTAGAAAAGAAAATCAAAAGTGAACTTTTAAGTATGTTGAAAAATGAAAGAGAACTTTATGAAAAATTCTGGGAAGCATTTGGGAATCAAATTAAATATGGAATTTATAATGAGTTTGGAGCTAATAAAGAATTACTAGAAGATTTACTCTTATTTCATTCTTCAAAAGCTGAGAAATTAATTACCTTAGATGAATATTTAGAAAATTTATTAGAAGATCAAGAAGTAATTTATTACGCGAGTGGTGAAAATACTAGTAAAATTGATCGATTGCCACAAACTGAATTAGTCAAAGATAAAGGCTTCGAGATTTTATATTTAACAGATGAAGTTGACGAATTTGCTTTACAAATTTTAGGTGAATATCAAGGTAAGAAATTTAAATCAATTAACCAAGGTGACTTAGATTTAGCAAGTGAAAGTGAAAAGGCCGAACTAGAAGATGCGACTAAGCAACATCAAGACGTTCTGACAGAATTAAAAGAAGCTTTAAAAGATTATGTTTCTGATGTTCGGCTCACCAATCGTTTAAAAAGTCATCCGGTTTGTTTAACTGCTGAAGAGGGTTTGTCTTTAGAAATGGAAAAAGTTTTACAAAATTTACCTGAAGGACAAAGTGCTAAAGCAACAAAAATCTTAGAAATTAATCCGCAACATCCGGTCTTCACTGCAATTAATAATGCCTTTCAAGATGAAAGAGCTTTGATTAAAGATTATGCGAAACTCTTATATGATCAAGCCTTATTAATTGAAGGTTTTAGTATTGATGATCCGATTGAATTTTCTAATCAAATTAGTTCTTTAATGGTTAAGGCTTATCAAACAAAATAAATATAACTTGACAAGTTTAAATAAAAGGTTAATATATTATTTATAAAGGCAAAGAAAAGAAGAGTAAATAGTGAATTTACTAAAGAGAGCTTTGGGTTGGTGGAACAAAGTGTTAAAGAAACTATTGAAGATGGTCTTGGAGCCGCGTACCGAAGTAATTTAGGCTACGACGGGTGCACCCGTTACAGTGCTAGAGCATGCTGGTGCTCGAACTAAGGTGTATTGTATAATACACAAATTTGGGTGGTAACACGGTCTTCGTCCCTTGGGCGAAGGCCTTTTTATTTTTAAAGGAGGAACCAATGATTGTTTTAGAAAACCTCAGTAAGAATTTTGATTTAAAAAACCAAACTATTAAAGCCGTTTCTAATGTCTCTTTAGAAGTCAAACCAGGAGAAATTTTTGGAGTAATTGGCTATAGCGGTGCTGGGAAAAGTACTTTGGTGCGGCTTATTAATTTACTGGAACAACCTGATACTGGTCAAATTATTATCAATGGTGTCAATCTTTTAAAGTTAGATGAATTTGATTTAAGAAAAAAACGTCAATCAATTGGCATGATTTTCCAACAATTTAATTTATTATCGGCTTTAACAGTTTTTGATAATATCGCCTTACCTTTAAAAATTGCCAAAGTTCCAAAACCAGAAATTAAAAAAAGAGTCGAAGAATTAATGGAACTAGTTAAAATTAGTGATAAAAGCCAAGCTTATCCTGCTCAGTTGTCAGGAGGACAGAAACAACGGGTTGGCATTGCCCGAGCTTTAGCTAATCAACCTAATATTTTACTTTGTGATGAAGCTACTTCAGCCTTAGACCCAGAAACAACGCGTTCTATCTTACAATTACTAAAAGAAATCAATCAAAAGTTAAAGGTCACAATTGTCGTCATCTCGCATGAAATGAGTGTCATTAAAGCGATTTGTGATCGCGTTGCGGTGATGGATCAAGGAGAAATTGTCGAATTAAACCAAGTCGATGAATTATTTTTAAACCCAAGCCATCAAACAACCAAGAGTTTTGTCTCAGAATTTCCTGATCCAGAAGCTTACCTCCGGTTAGTCGCAAATTTAAAAGCAGCGGCTAGTGGTGGCTACTTATTAGAATTAAGTTTCCCACAAGCTCAAAGTAATCAACCTTTGTTATCAAAGATTATTCAAGAATCAAATTTGGAAGTTAATATATTACACGGACAACTACTTTATACTAATCAAGGTTCGATTGGACAATTATATGTCCATATCAAAACCAAACGAACTTTAACGGAAATTATTGAAATATTTGCGGCAAAGCAAATTATTGCGAAGGAGGTGAAGTAAAAGGTGATTGAACTTAATTTCTTGTGGACATCATTTTTAGAAACGATGTACTTACTGTTAGTGCCAATGGCTTTTATTGTTGTAATCGGGTTTTTCTTAGGCCTGTGGCTCTTTAACAGTTCACCTTCTGGTATGGCGAGTAATGCTCAGGTTTATCGAGTATTGTCATTATTAGTTAATATTTTTCGCTCTATTCCATTTATTATTTTGGTGGTAATTATTATTCCACTAACAAGAATCTTAGTTGGAACGATGATTGGCACAAAAGCTGCTGTACCAGCTTTAATTATTACCGGAACTCCATTTTTTGCTCGAGTTGTAGAAAATGCTTTAAGAGAAGTGGAACCAGGATTAATTGAAGCCGGATTAGCCATGGGGGCTAGTAAGACACAAGTCTTGTTTATGATCATTGTGAAAGAAGCAGCACCCAGTTTAGTCAATGCGATTACCTTAACGACAGTAGCCTTAATCGGTTATACAGCGATGGCTGGAACCGTTGGTGGTGGTGGTTTAGGTTATGGAGCGGTTCGTTACGGTTTATATTTGGGTAATATGCCACTAGCATATTTGTGGACGGGAATTATTTTATTAATTGTATTTATTATTCAAAAAACCGGAGATTTTATAAGTAAGAAAATTAATCGAAAATAGGAGGAATTATGAAAAAGATTTATATTATTTTAGTTTTAGCGCTTAGTTTAGTAGCTTGTGGTCCAAAACAAGCTAACGACAAAATTGTGATTGTAGCGACAGAAGTCCCGCATGCTGAAGTTTTAAGAGAGGCCGCCACAATTTTAAAAGAGAGTAAAGGAATTACTTTAGATATTAGAGTAACTGATGATTACTATTTACCAAATAAAGCAGTTAATGATGGTAGTGCCGATGCCAATTACTTCCAACACGTTCCATTTTTAGAAGGTGAAATTGCCCAACATGGTTATGATTTAGTTAATGTTGCCAATATTCATATTGAACCAATTGGGATTTATTCTAAGAAATATCAAAATGTTAATGAGGTTGAAGATGGTGCTACTTTAATTATGAGTAATTCGGTGGCTGATCACGGTCGAATTTTAGCGGTTTTAGAACATGGTGGCTTAATCGCTTTAAAACCCGGCGTTAATAAAAGAGAAGCAACAATCTCTGATATTGAAGATAACTACAAAAATATTCAGTTTCGAGCTGAAATTGCGCCAGAGTTATTAGCCGTAAGTTATAAAAACAATGAAGCTGACTTGGTGGCAATTAATAGTAATTATGCTTTAAATGCTGGATTAAATCCTGTTACTGATTCTATTATTATTGAAGCTAATGAAGATAATCCTTATATCAATTTAGTAGCTGTAAAAAAAGGTCATGAAAATGATCCAAATATTTTAGCGTTAGTCGAAGTCTTAAAGAGTCCTGAGATTACTAAATTTATTGAAGATAAATATCAAGGATCGGTAATAATCGCCAATTAAGCTAAGGAAGTTTGAGTTTAATTCTGGGCTTATGTTATGCTATTTTTAGGAGGCAAAATAATGAAAAAAACTTTTACCTTAAATAATGGCGTAAAGATTCCCCAGATTGGTTTTGGAACTTGGCAGTTAGAAGAAGGGGCGGAAACAACTAATGCAGTTCTTACTGCTTTAACCTCAGGATATGACCATATTGATACTGCTTTAGTATATGGTAATGAAAAAAGTGTTAGCCAAGGTTTGAAGGCAAGTGGTCGGAAACGAGAAGATGTCTTTATTACTTCAAAGATGTTTAATGATGTTTTAACTTATGATGAAGCGATGACTGCAATTGAAACTAGTCTGAAAAATCTTGAAGTTGAATATATTGACTTATATTTAATTCACTGGCCTAATCCTATCACCGTTCGTGATAATTGGGAAAAGCGTAACGCTGAGTTATATCGAGCTCTCGAAGATATGTATCAGGCAGGCAAGTTAAAAGCGATTGGCGTGAGCAATTTCTGGGTCCATCATTTAGAAGCTTTAAAGAAAACTTGGCGGGTTAAACCACAAGTTAATCAAATCTTTATTACCCCAGGTACCGTTAAACAAGACGTGATTGATTATTGTTTTGAAAATAATATCTTAATTGAAGCTTATAGTCCACTGGGTCGGGGCCATGTCTTAGAAAGTCCCTTGATGCAAGAACTAAGCTTAAAGTATCAAAAGTCACCGGCCCAACTCGCAATAAACTGGTGTTTATCTGAAGGTTATTTACCATTAGTCCGATCAGTAACTAAATCAAGAATTATCGAAAATTTGGAAGTCTATGATTTTAAAATTGCGGCAGAAGATTTAGAAAAGATTCGTAATTTGCCAGGTAGTTTAAAGTACTTAAGCCCAGATGAAAGAAATTATTAAAAGTGTTTAATTGAAAACTCCTTTGTTAAGCAAAGGGGTTTTTTATGTTATAATTAACGAAGTGAAAAGGAGAAAATATGAATTATTTAACTGACAATTATCGAAAATCTTGGGTGGTAAGTTTAGTAGTTTTAATGACATTAGCTACTTCAGTTTTATTGAGTCTCAGTTTTGTCCCAAGTTTTAATGAGCTGCTTGGATCACTAGAAAACTCAGCCGCATTTTCTGAAGAAATGTTACAAGCTATTAGTGAGATTTATAATATTTTTACTAGTCCAGTTTTTCTAATTATCATTGGAGTAATCGGTTTAGCGATTAAACTTATATTCTTTTCCGCAGTTTTAAAATTTACTTTAAAAAGAGATCAAGATGAAAACGTCCCAATATTTACTGATTTTAAAAGTATCTTTACAACACTTTTACCAGCAATCTATGCTGATGGAGCTGGGTTCTTCTTAAAATCTCTTTTATATATATTTAAAATAGTATCACCGCTTGGCTTATTATTTATTAATATTGCGGTTAGTGTCGTCTTTACTTATTTAATCTTTTATTTCTTTAAAGTAATTGACCGCGATTATCGTTTCACTAGAAATACCTTATATGGCTTATTAGCTGTGAATTTGTTTTTCAAACTATTTTAGAAAGGGAGAACTATGAAAACACCATTAGATTATTTTAAAGAAATTTCAAAAATTCCTCATCCTAGCTTTCATGAAGAAAAACTCGCACTTTGGGTAGTTGAATTCGCTAAGGAATTAGGCTTAAAGTACCGAGTTGATGATGTCTTTAATGTTATAGTATTTAAGCCAGCTAGTCCTGGTTATGAAAATGCCAAAACGGTGATGCTCCAAGCTCATCTTGATATGGTTCCGGAAAAAACTCCAGATAGTGACCATGACTTTTTAACTGATGAAATAAAATTAATTGAAGAAGATGGTATTTTAAGAGCTGATAAAACAACTCTTGGGGCTGATGATGGGGTTGGTGTCGCTTATATGTTAGCGATTTTAGCTGATAACACTTTAGCTCATCCGCCGCTAGAATGTGTCTTTACCGTCATGGAAGAAGTCGGACTAATTGGGGCAATTAAACTTGATACTTCAAATTTAAAAAGTTCCTATTGTATTGGTTTAGATTCTTCTGGCGATAATCAAATTGTTGTTTCTTGTTCTGGTGGGGTACGCGGTGAGATTTTCTTAAAACGAGAATATCTAGAGACTGATTTACCAGCCTTAGAAATTTCAGTTCGTGGTTTACTAGGCGGGCACTCAGGAGCTTTAATTGACTTGCAACGTGCTAATGGTTTAAAAGTCTTAGGTAATATTTTAGCTTTATTAGAAAAGGAAGTTCCAATTACGATTGCTAAGCTGGATGGTGGTTCGAAAGAAAACGCTATTGCTCGTGATGCACAAGCGATAATTACTTACCAAAGTAATGATTATGCTAAAATAAAAGAGCTCTTAACTTTTTATGAGAAAGAACTTCAAATCCAATATGCTACTAGTGATCCGGGTTTGAAAATTCTTAGTGAAGATGTAACAGTAGAAAAACACTTTACCGAAGAGTTAAGTAGTGATTTAATTAAGTTGTTGGTTGCTTTACCATATGGAACGCGCTTTAAAGATAAAGGTTTAGATGATTTTGTAGTTAATTCAGCTAACTTAGGAGTAGTAGAAGTAGTTGATGACAACTTAAGA
>CAYUXU010000025.1:0-11238 GCA_964449005.1 uncultured Erysipelotrichaceae bacterium
TAACCAAAGTGTAACGGCTTCAGCACCGATATCATCAAGCACTAAAACTTTACAGCGCGATAACAGATTAAGTTTTGCGGTAATTTGATCTTTGTCTAAAGCCATTCCACGGATTTTAAAAGCAAACGTTGGCATATGAACAAAAGCCACACTAAAACCATTACTAGCTGCTTGATTGGCTAAACAAGCCGCTAAAAACGTCTTACCAACCCCAACCGGTCCACTTAAAAAGACTCCAGGTAAACTTTCAACTGATAAACGCGATATCTCATCAACTATTTGAAGATAATCAGCACTTTCATTATCCAAGTCAATATTGGAAAATTTTTTATCTATCAAATTATCGGGATAATCTCTTTCAACAAATTGTTTTAGATGTTTAGTTTCCGCTTGGTACTTTAAAAGGCAGCGACACGGTCTTAAAATTGGAATTTGAAGATCTTCAAAATCTAAATCATAAAAATAACCTGGTACTGGTTGCTTGCAATATTTTAAGCCTGGACAAACCTCACTTTCTTTTTTAGCTTTAACCCAATTAATCAAAGTTTGGTAATGGTTATTTAAATCAGTAATTTTGATTTTATTCTCTTTTAAAAGTCGTGCAATATGTGGTTCATTACGTAATGCATTGATTTGTTTTTCCGTTATTAAATTTTGCTTTACATTACTTGGATTAATTTTCCTCATTTTCCTTAAACCTTTCTCTTAATTTACTGACCAAAGCGGTTTTATCAATATTATCATTATCAGCGGTTTGAGGAATAGTTGATCTTTTCGCGGCAGCTTTTTTTATTGTTGAAGAAGCCTTTTTAGTTGCTGGTTGAAAAGAGGTTTCTTTGATAAATTTAAGGGCTGCTTCACTGTTTTCAACTTTATTTAATTTCAAAGTTGTAGCTCGTTTTAAAACGTAATTTTTAACTAACATTTTCCGATTATTTTTAAAAATATCTTCAATTAAAACATTAATGACCTGAGGTTTTAAGCCAATCTCATTAGCTAATTCTTCCAACAGTAATTGATCAGAACGATTAACTTTTAAACCCGATTGCAGTTTTTGTAAGAAAGCCATCGGTGCCATGTCATAACCACTTTCTTCGCTAACAATAATCTTTTTACTGCGCACTTTTCTTAACAGCTTTTCTTGGTCTAAGATACCCTTTTCAATATCAATACTAGTAACCACCATCACTAACATCTCTTGATAACTGAAACCATATAAACTAATTAATTGAGCGATTAAAGCTAAATTTTCACTAGTACGCAAGCTTTTTGGAAAAACGGTATTTGAGACTCCTTTAAAGAATCGTTTTTCATCAAATGTTTTTAAAACTTCTTTAGTTGGATTTTTTTGGCTGGTATCTAAAAAAGACTTTAGTTCTTGATCAGAGATAGTTTTAATTAATGAAGCATCATAATTGGCACTGATTTCATGATAATCTGCCGATAAAGCACTAGTTTTTAAATACTTAGCTTTTAAAGTTTCAAAAAATACTAAACCAAAAATTTGTCGATATTCTAAACCAAAAGCATAATGACTTAAAAATTCATTAGGTAAAAGTGGTTTAAAGAGTTGGTAAACATATTTCGACTTGCCATCATAATAAGTTTTCCATAAACCATATGCCTCTAATTTTGCTCGTGCTTCGACAAATTCTAGTAATGAGAACTTCGTTAGATCAATTAGGATTTGATGAGAATCTTGGCTAATTACTTTATTAAGGGCGAGACTGGTTTGATAAAGATTTAAGGCAAAAGGCCCGATTAAAGGCTGATACATGAGATAAAGCGCTTCATAATGTAAAGGCGATAACACATCATAATATTCAATTGTAAAGTTATCAGTTGTCTTTAACATGGTGCTCCTTTTCTAATCTTTTTATGAAATCTTTAGTGAGATATTTTAATTCTTCTAAAGTACCATTATTGTATATAACATAATCTGCTAAATCTAATTTTGATTGTAATGGTAATTGGGCTGAAAGTCGTTGTTTAATCATCACTTGATCATAGCCCCGTTTTATGAGACGTTTTCTAATAATTGTTTCATCACTAAAGACTAATACAGATTTATCAAATTTATCCTGCCAATTTACTTCAAATAATAATGGAACTTCGATAAAGCAATATTTACTATTTAAAGTAGGAATAATTTCAAATATTTTAGCTTCGACTAAAGGGTGTAAAGTAGCTTCTAAAAGAAGCCGTTTTTGATTATCATTAAAAATAAGATTTGATAATTTAATCTTATCCACTGAACCTTCCATAGTTAAAATCTCACTGCCAAAGATTTCTTTTAATTTCTCAATTACACCCGGTTTTTCTAAAAGTTCGGCTACAATTTCATCTGATGAAATTGTTGGGTAAGCTTCAGCCAGAAATTTCATAAAAGAAGATTTTCCACTTCCGATTTGGCCAGTAATAGCGATTAAATGGGATCGACTTTTTGACATGTTGGACAATAAACTGTACCTCGCTGATTAATTTTTCTCTTTAATAATGTCGTACCACAAATTCGACAAGCTTCTCCTTCACGTTGATACACATAAAGTTGTTGCTGAAAGTAACCACTAACCCCTTTTGAGGATTCAAAACTTGAGATAGTCGTACCACCAGCTACTATCGCCCGCTCTAAGACATCTTTTGTAACTATAATTAATTGTTCTAGTTGTTTTAAATTAAGATTTTTAGCTGGAGTCAGCGGATCAAGCTTCAAAAGAAAACAAATTTCACTAGCATAAATATTACCAATCCCAGCAATAATGCTTTGATCAAGTAAGGCTGATTTAATTGCTAATGATTTATTTTTAAACTTGTCTTTTAAATAAACCGGAGACATCGCTCTATCCCAAATCTCAAGCCCCAAGTTATTTAAAGCTAATAAAGGCTCTGATTTATGATATAAATACATTTTACCAAATTTTCTTGTGTCGTGATAATGAAGTTCGCTTTGATTTGTAAATTTAAAAATCACATAACTATGTTTTTCTTTAAGAACCGGCTTTTTATAATAATAAAACTTACCTTCCATTCTTAAATGAATTAATAATGTGTAATCAGTTAATTTTACAATAATATATTTACCTTGGCGCTCAATTTTTTTTATGGTCTGGTTTTTTAGTAATCTTTGAAAATCAGTCACACTTTGATTCGCAATAATTTTATCCCAATAAACCAAGACTTCACTAATAGTGGGCTTATTTAAAAGGTTTCTTAAACTTTTAACGACGGTTTCAACTTCGGGTAATTCAGGCATAATTCTTAAACCTCATACCAATTGCTACCTTCGCCTAAAGAAACAGCTAATGGTACTTTTAGTTTTAAAGCTTCTGTCATCTCTTTTAAAACAAGCGGTCTTACGATATCAAGTTCATCTAAAGTTACATTAAAAATTAATTCGTCATGAACCTGAAGAATCAATTTTGATTTTAAGTTCTTTTGATTTAACTTGTTAAAAATATTTACCATAGCAATTTTAATCAAATCAGCGGCTGTCCCTTGAATCGGAGCATTCATAGCGGCGCGCTTTCCAAATTCTCGCGTTATATAATGACTACTATAAATTTCAGGAATTTCGCGACGTCTTTTTAGCAATGTTTCTACGTAACCATTAGTTTGACAACTGCGAACAAGTTCATCTAGGAATTTTTTAATATTAGGATAGATCTCAAAGTAACGGTCAATATAAGATTGTGCATCAAAGCGACTAATATCTAATTGTTGGGATAGACCATAATCAGAAATGCCATAAACAATCCCAAAATTTACAGCTTTAGCTTGACGACGCATTTCTGAACTAATATGATCTTTCTCTACTAAAAAGATTTCACTTGCAGTTTGATTATGAATATCAAGATTATCTTTAAAAGCGTTAATTAATTTTGTCTCCCCTGCCATATCAGCCAAGATTCTTAATTCGATTTGAGAGTAGTCGGCCGCTAGTAAAACAGAATTTTCATCCGCAATAAAAGCTTTACGGACTTCACGCCCTTCTTCACTTCGAACTGAAATATTTTGCAAGTTAGGATTAATTGAAGACAATCTTCCAGTTTGAGTTAAAGTTTGGCGATAAATGGTATGAATTCTGCCATCGTCAAAAATATATTTTTGGAGTCCTTCCGCATAAGTACTATAAATTTTTTGGTATTTACGATATTCAATAATATATTTAACTACTTCATGAGTATCGCTAAGTTTTTCTAAGACATCAATTGCGGTCGAACGTTTTTTCACTTGTGGTAATTTCAGTTTATCAAATAATACTTCGGCCATTTGTTTTGGCGAATTTAGATTAAACTCGAATTCAGCAAATTGAAAGACTTGTTTTTCTAATTTATCTAATTTTAAGGAAATTTCATCAGCATAAGCTTTTAAAGCTTCATAATCAATTAAGATCCCAGTCTCTTCCATATCACTTAAGACTAAAGCTAAAGGTTGTTCAATTTCATAAAATAGTTTTTCTAAATCTTTCTCTTTAATACTTTCTTCTAAAGTTTTAGCGACGCTAAGTAAACTAAAGGCCTTTTTACTAGTTAATTCTGGATTTGCCGTAATTTCTTTGAGTAAATTAGGTTCCGTTAAATCATAGTTTAACTGATGTTTGTTTGCTAAGCTGTTCCAATCAGTAATTAAATTATCATCTAAATAGGCAGCAATTAAAATATCAAAGATATGATTAGGAAATGGTAAAGCCTGTTGTTTTAATAAATGATAAACTTGCTTTACATCAAACAAATATTTTAAATTATCTCCTTTTAAATATTCAAGAAAGTTTTTATCTTTTAATAAATCAGCTTGATCTAAATAATAAGTCTTTTTTCCATTTGATAAAGCGCAACCAAACAACTTTAAATCAAAATAATCGCTTTCATCTAAATCAAAGAAAAGTACGCTTTTCTCATTTAAAAGATGACTTGGAACATTTGTTACGACTTCATATATAACTTCATGATCATGATGATCAATTTTTGATTCAATTTCTTTAATAAATTGATTCATTTCATATTCTTGATAAAACTTAAAAAGTGTTTCATAATTAATCTCAAGATTCAAATCATTTAAAACTAAATCAGTTTCAACATCGGTTTCAATCGTAGCTAGTTGTTTTGAAAGAATTGCTTGATTTTTTTCGAGAGTTAATTTATTAGAAATACTAGGTTTAATATCCGAGAGATTTTCATAAATAATTTCAATTGAAGGATATTCCTTTAATAAAGTAGTGGCTGTTTTTTCTCCGATTCCTTTTACTCCAGGAATATTATCGCTTGGATCACCCATTAAACCTTTTAAATCTATAATTTGTTTCGGAGTTAGTTGATAATCGGCATATATTTTATCAGGGGTATACTTTTCCATGGCACTGATACCGGTTTTCATCATCCAAACTGAAGTATTCGTGGTAGCAAGTTGAAATAAATCTTTATCACCAGTAAGAATATCAACTTTATGGTCTGACCATTTTTTAGCTAAACTACCAATAATATCATCAGCTTCATAGCCATCAATTTCATAATATTTTAATCCCATTGCATCTATCAATTCTCTAATAATTGGGAATTGAACCTTTAACTCTTCAGGTAATTCTTTTCTTGTACCTTTATAATCGTCAAACATCTCATGTCGAAAAGTCTTTTTGCCAGTATCAAAAGCAATTAAAACATATTTTGGATTTAATTCTTTTAAGGCATTATTTAACATCCGATTAAAGCCAAATGCCGCATTGGTGGCGATTCCATTAGTCGTCCTCATTGGTCGATTTAAAGTTGCATAAAACGCTCTAAAAACTAATGAATTACCATCAATTAATAAAATATTCTCCATGTCTCCTCCTTATATGAAAAGAGTAATAACTGGTATTACTCTATGCTTTCTAGTGCCGCTAAATTTTCGTACATAATATCAATGAAGTCTTTATTACTTTCAATTTGTTGAATAGTTCTAAAGGTGACGCTATGCAAACTGATTGGTGTTAGTTCAAGCTCAGCAACTAGCTCATCATAAATCACTTTAATATCTTCAGGCAAATTAGGCTCGTCAGCAATATATTTCACCTCATCAGCAGCAATCCGTTGTTTAATTAAGGTTAATTGTTGTTGGGTTGGTACTACCCCATATTTAGAAAGTATAACTGGATAAATTTCAATCCCATAGTTTTGTTGCCAAGGACCAAAACTAGGTGTCATTGTGACTATTTTAATCGATGAGTGACGATCTTTTAAAGCTTGGAATTCATAATCTAAATGAGCTAAATCAATTTCAAGCTTTTGATAATTTTCCTCGAAAAATGGCTTTTGTTCTGGAAACATATTATTTAACCAAGTTTTGATTTGTTTAGCCATGCTCGTCATCGCGATTGGATCCATCCATAAATATGGATCATTACTATAAATATCAATTGAATTGAAGATTGGGTCTTCATAGTATTTACTTTCTTTAACAATAAAATCATCCTCTGAAATTGAATATTTATAAAAACGATTAAATTGATAAATATTTGTGCGAGCTGTAATATCTAAAAGTGGAACTTTGCTAGCTTCAATCTCATCACCAAATGACTGGAAATATGGCTCAAGTCCACCAAAATAAATTAAGAGATTTGATTTGCTTAAAGTATCTTTAAAATCTGGTTTCAATTCCGATCTTAAAATTAATGAGCCATCAGAAATATTAATATAAGTTATTTTATCCTTTGCTAAGCGATTTAAAATGAACTCAATTGGGTAAACAGTGTAAGCCACTTGGGGATACTTACTTTGACAACTAGATAAAACAAATAATCCAATAATAATAAATAATTTAAGGAATTTCTTTTTCATAATTTCACACACTTTCTCCATCCTCTATTAAATCACGATAATAATTTATCGATACGCGCACTGCCAAATAAACAGGAACAGCAATAACGATACCTAAAGCTCCAAAAATCGCGCCACCACTAAAGACCGCAAACATTGACCAAAGAGGTTTGATTTCACTATTTTTCGAGTGAATTAGTGGCGTGATTAAATATTCATCAACCATTGATAAAATGGCAATAGCCACCACCAGAATAATTATATTTGGTAACGGCAAGCTTAAAGAAGTAAAGATTCCTAAAGCATTAGCCAGCATTGGACCTAAATAAGGAATAACCAAACCAATACTAGTTAAAAGTCCTAAAATCAGCCAGTTACGGTGCCCAACTAATCGATATAAAATACTATATTCAATAAACTTAATAATCATTAAAACTAACAAAGAACGAATGTAAACACTAACTACTTGATCAATTCGATAGACATATTCTGGCAATTTGGAATTAATTAAGTAAGCAGCAACGTAAATTAAGTCAATGATTTTCTCATAATCAATCATAAAGTAAATAGCCAAAACTAAAGCGAAAATTCCCTTTGAAAGCGTCGTTAATAAAGTGGAGACAAAATATGTTACATAACTAGTAATATTCGGAATTAATTGATTATTTAAGAAATTAATTAATTGAGCGCTGATGGTAGAAAATAAATCCGTTGAATTATCTTCTGGAATACTATGTTTTTCTATTAATTGATTAATCGTATCAACACTGTTTCTAACAAATAAAACGATATCTTCATAAAGAATTGGGAATATCGATACTATAATCCACCAGACGATAACCACTAATAAAATAATCAGAATCGGGATTACGTATTTTCTTGAAATATTCTTTGATTCAAAAAAGACGATAATCGGTCGTAATAAATAAGCGATTCCAAAACCAAAGAAAAAAGGTGTAAAGATTTTCTTAACAATCGATAAGGCATAAGTAAAAAGTGGACTAAAGTTCCACATTAAGAAAACTATTAGAACAATCATTAATATTTTTAATAGTTTATAAAATGAATCTTCTTCTTCATACTTCAATCTAATTTTATCGATAATTGAGCGCATCATTCACCTCATAGGACAATTATAACATAAGCAACTTATCAACTAAGTATTATTTATTTGTTTTAAAAGAATTTATGTCATAATAATCTAAAACTTTTTTACTTAGATAAATCATCAAGATAATTAAAGGAGTATTTAATAAAACTGTCAGAAATAATTCTTTAGTTAACCAAAGTAAAATTGGGATTTGGTGATTTTTCACTAACGTAAAAATTATAAAGACTAAAACTTCTTTAATAGTTATCAAGGATAAACCTAATAAAATATATTCTAAATAAGAATAAGTAATATAAATTGACCAAATTTTGGCAATGAAACCAACTAAAAGAAAAATAACCCCATACCAAAAGAAATCTCCATAAAATATAAAACCATAAATAATTCCTGTTACCCAGGCAATTGATAAAAACTCATATAATTCAAAATCTTTTGCTAAAATCAATAAAGCGAGGATGACTGTTCCTGGCGTAAAATTATAGTTAGATAGACCATAGTCATAAGGAAAAACTGCCATCAATAAACTATCAAGAAAAAATGCAATTGCGAGATAGAACCATTTAATCATCTTAATCCTCACTACTTACAACATATAAAAATGTAAAATCATGGAAATTAGCGGCTGGTTTCACGTAAAGGCGAGTGACTAAATCATTTTCAGCTAAGATTTTTTCTTCAATTTTACCGACTAAGAGATTTTCTGGGAAAACTCCACCTAAGCCAGATGTAACAACCGATGATCCTAAAGTGACACTAATATTTGCTTCTAAGAGATTTACAACAAAGACTTGTTTCTCATAATCAAATAATTCTAGAACACCATGAATAACGTCACCACCATCAGCTATAACTTTGATTGAAACCTTATTAACAGCATCTTTAGTTAGTAATAAGCTGACCGTTGCAGTATTATCGCTAACAGAATCAACCCGACCAATTAAACCACCAGGAATCATCACGGCTTGATTGATTTGTACTCCATCTTTACTTCCCACATTAATTTTTAAAGTGTTATTCCAACTTTTAGAGCTTCTAAAAATAACTTGTCCTAATATTAAATTTAATCTCGTATTTTCACTTTTAAATTCTAATAAAGCTTCAAGTTCAGCAATTCTTTTTTTATGGAACATACTATCAGCTTGATATTGTTCTAACATAGCTAGTTGGGAACGAAGTAAATCATTTTCTTCTCGTAAAGACCATAAACCAGTTAGATCTTTACTGAAATTTAAAATTGAAGTTACCGGAAAATCAAATAAAGAATACTTGATAGTCGCAAAAAAGTCATAACCACCCTCTTTTATTGAATTAACTAAGGGATTATAACGGAAAATATTAAAAAATAAGGTAATGGCTAAAGTGGCTACTACCCAGATTGTTAAACGTTTTCTACTTTTATTAAGTCGTGGCATTTTATCACCACTTCAATTATAGTTTCTTTTACTAAAGTAAGCAATATGATTATATCTCTTAAATTGTCTTAAACTAGTCAAATTACCCTAGCTATACTTTCCAATTATGTTTTTAAAGATTTAAAGCTTCCATACAACTATAATAACCATTATTAGCGATAATTAAGTGATCTAAAACTGGAATTCCAAATAACTTTCCAGTTTCAATTAGTACTTTAGTTAACTTTAAATCATTTGTAGATGGCGTTAAATCAGTACTAGGATGATTATGAACGCAAATAATTTTTGAAGCTGAAACAATAAAAGCTTGTTTAAAAACCTCACGAGGATGAACAATACTAACATCGACTGTTCCAACAAATAAGACTTGATAATCAATGATCCGATTTTTAACATTTAAATAAATTACTAAGAAGTGTTCTTGATTTAACAAACCTAATTTCATTTGTAGCCAATCATAAATGTCAGCTTTATTTTTGATAATATCGGTGTTTTCTACTTTATAATAAAAAAGTCTTTTTACTATTTCGACACAAGCTAACAACTCCAAAGCTTTAGCGTGGTTGATTCCTTTAATTTTAATTAGTTGATGATAATTTAACGATAATAATGTTTTTAAATCATAAGTTTCCATCAACTGACTAGTTAAAGTTAAAATTGGTGTACCACGATAACCAGTTTTTAAAATCAAAGCTAAGATTTCAGCATCTGATAAACGTTCAAAGCCATATTTTAAGGCTTTTTCTCTTGGTAAAATCTAAAGCTCACCCTTTCCTAAAATGATAATAAATCCTAGTAGTAAATATGGAATAAATCGTACTTCTGATTTCTTTTTAAAATAAATAACTATTAAAGCTGAAAAAGACGCAATTAAAACAATTAGATTCACTTGAAAAAGATTATATCTCGTTAAAAGTAAAGCAATAATTAATAGATCAGCTCCACCAATTTGTTTTTTTATTAAGGGATAGCTTAGTAAAAATACGATTAAGATGATATAGCCTTGATAATAGCGGAAATCCACTAACAATATTAACCAATGAAAATGGATTTCCCCTTGTAAGATGTCTTCTTTTGCTAAGATTAGCAAACCAAGACCGGTTAATAGATTATTTACCCCAAGAAATATTAATACCTGGAATACTGACTTTACCTCGCCCACTTGTCAATAACTTAAAGATTGCTGCCAACCCTGCTAATAAAACGATAATTCCGATTCCTACACCTGACAAGCTTTCACCCCTTTCAATTTATTATTTGATAAAATGTGAGTTTCACCTAATAAGAAAAAAACTTAAGATTTACTTAAGTTTATTCTAAGGAATTATGATCAAATTCAATTGGTTTTTTACTTTTTTTTCTAAAGAATGAAAACCACTTATTTTGGTTACAAGCATTTAAGAAATCTTGCCAGTAGATTATTGGATAATCACTATTACTCATTTTAATAAAGCTCCGAAGCGGTAGTTTACCAATGATTTCTTCGGCAATTTTATAATTTAATGTTTTTTCTTTACTGTATGTACGTTCTTTAAGTAGTTCAATAGCAGCTTTTTTGTATAGCCTTCGACCAACAATAGTAACTGACAATTCTTTTAAAGTGCTATTAAAGTTAAATTCTCCGACTTTAATAGCTTGGTTATCAACAATCGCATAATCAATTAAACGGAGGTGATTTTCATAACTGAAATCTAATCCCGTCAAATAATTATAACCATGAAAATATTTTGCATCCTTTATTTTAGTACCACTGACTTTGACCTGAATTGGATTATCTAAATATAAACTAGTATAAAATTGATATAAACCAGTCTCAACAACTGTTGGTTGATCTAAATCATAATCAATTTCTAAATCACGATATGGCACCTTAATAGTAATAGTTTTACTTTCACCGTTTCTTAAAGTCACTTTCTCAAAGGCA
>CAYUXU010000026.1:0-11173 GCA_964449005.1 uncultured Erysipelotrichaceae bacterium
CTTGTTTTGGTAAAGTAAGAAAAATGACTGATGATAAAGGCAAAGAAATTAAACAAGCCTTACCAGCTACTCCTGTTGAAATAATTGGATTAAACAATGTTCCAATTGCTGGCGATAACTTTAAAGTATTTAAGGAAGAAAAAGAAGCTCGTCAAGTGGCAGAAAGAAGACTCCAAGTCCAAGTTGATACAGAACGACGCAGTACTAGTGCTTTAAGCCTTGATGACTTGTCACGCCAAATTAGTGAAGGTGAAGTTCAAGAAATTCCGGTTGTTTTAAAAACCGATGTTCAAGGCTCAGCGGAAGCTGTCAAAGCCGCTTTGGAGCGAATTGATGTTGAAGGAATTAAAGTCAACGTGATTAGAGCAACCCCTGGAGCTATTAGTGAATCAGATATAATGTTAGCTAATGCTTCAAAAGCGATTGTCTATGGCTTTAATGTCCGGCCCTCAGCGCTAGTTAGAAGAAAAGCTGAAGAAGAAAACGTTGAAATCAGATTACATCGCATTATTTACAAGTTAACTGAAGAAATGGAAGCGGCAATGAAGGGGATGTTAGCTCCAGTTTATGAAGAAGTTATTTTTGGACAAGCTGAAGTCCGTCAAACCTTTAAAGCTTCTAAAGTGGGAACTATCGCAGGCTGTTATGTTACTGATGGTAAGATTGTCAAAGATAGTAAAGTCCGTTTAATTCGGGACGGCATTGAGATTTATGATGGCCAAATGGCTTCATTAAAACGATTCCAAAATGACGCTAAAGAAGTAACTAGTGGTTATGAATGTGGTATTACTATTGAACGCTACAATGACCTAAAAGAAGGCGACATCATTGAATCATATGGTGACCAAGAAGTCCCAGTTGTATAATAAAGGAGAAGTTAGATGAGAATTAGAAGAGAACGAATTGCTGGAATAATCATGAAGAATGTTTCTGATATTATTCAATTTTCAATGAAAAACCACCAAGTAGGTTTTGTCACAGTAACAGATGTTAAAGTTAACCGTGATTACTCTTTAGCCAAAGTTTATGTAACTTTTTTAGAGGAAAGTAATTTAGAAGTTAAATTAGCCGAACTTCAAAAGTCCAAAGGATTTATAAAAACAGAATTAAGTAAAAGAATGTCAACTTATAAAATACCTGATCTCTTATTTGTCTATGACAATTCTCTAGAAGAGGGTAATAAGGTTGAATCAATTTTAAGAAAACTAAAACAAGATTAAGAAAACTCCTAGATATTTCTAGGAGTTTTTTCAAATCTTAATCGATAATCGCAATTTTGACAAAGTGGTTCGACTATTTGATTGTTCTTAAAGCCCGCAATCATCTTTTGATATCTCGAATTTAACATAATTTGAGATATTTTTGTTTCAAAGATATTCCCTAAAACAAGATTAGCCTCACCATCTAAGCAACATGGAACGACGTTTCCATCAACTAAAACTGCTAACATTAATTTATATGCTAAACAACGACCATATTTTAACTGGTTGTTTTCAAAATTAGTTGGCCATATAAATTTTCGCTCATAGCTTACTGAAATTCGTGAATTAATTTTAAAGTTTTCATTTAAGAAGTTAATTTGAAAATATTCTTCAATTAAAGCCACAAATTTTCTTAATTTACTTGATTGATTCAATAAGTTATAATCCCATATTCGTAATTCAAGATAACATTTTGAATGATTGATTAATAGAATTATCTTTTTAAAATATTCAGTTTCCGAGAGTCGATTAAAATCTAAACTATGGAGTGAGATACTAATTTTCTTTAAAGCTGGGTGGTTAAAGAAATCAGATTGATAATTATCTAAAAGGCTACCATTAGTCACTAAGTTGACTTGACAATTATTTGCTGCCGCAATATCAAGAAACTCTTTTAATTTTGGATGTAAAAGTGGTTCACCTTTTACATGCAAATATAAATTATTACCAAAGGGTTTAATCTCATTTAAAATATATTGAAAACCCCTTGGCAAAAGCATTGCCAAAGGGCGTTTAGTATTATGACAAAAATCACAATTTAAGTTACATTGATTAGTTATTTCGATATAAAACTTTTTATAAAGATAACTCTTTTTGATCATTGATTTAAATAGCGAGCTAAGAAATCTCGTGTCCGTTGTTGAGTTGGATTACTAAAGATTTCTTGCGGAGTTCCTTCCTCAAGTATTATACCATCACTCATGAAAATAACGCGATCAGAAACGTCTTTGGCAAAGCCCATTTCGTGAGTCACTATCACCATTGTTAAACCTTCTTTGGCTAGTTTTCGAATTACTTCTAAAACTTCAGAAACCATTTCTGGATCTAAGGCACTAGTTGGTTCGTCAAAGAGTAAGACTTGTGGTTGCATCGTTAAAGCCCGGGCAATCGCAACTCGTTGTTTTTGTCCGCCTGATAGTAATGTTACCGAAGAGTTCGCAAAATCAAGCATGCCAACTTGTCTAAGATTTTCTAAAGCTAACTGAGTAGCACTTTCTTTAGACATTTTTTTGACTTTGATTGGGGCAATAATACATTTCTCTAAAACTGTCATATTTTCAAATAAATTAAAGGATTGAAAGACCATCCCTAATTTACTTCGAAATTGATTAATATTTAGATGATTATTTAAAATATTTTGTTGGTTAATAATAATTTCACCTTGATCAGGAGTTTCTAACAAATTTAAACATCTTAAAAGTACTTTTACCACTGCCACTACTCCCAATAATTGCTACGACTTCTTGAGGTTTTAAAGAGAAATTAATATCTTTTAAAACATCTAAAGAACCAAATGATTTTTTTAAGTTATTTACAGTAATAATGTTTGTCATTGTTACGGTCTCCTTTCAATGTTCATGTGATCTACAATTGTTTGAGATGCTGGATAACTGGATTTTGTTTTAGTTAATTGATACTCGATAGCCCGTAAAATTTGGGTGGTAACTAAGGTTAAAAATAAATAAATTAAAGCTGTAATAAAGAATGTTTTGGTAATCATAAATTCAGTACCAGCAATTTTGACTGATTGACTATAAAGTTCACTTACCGCAATTACATTTAAAACTGAGGTATCCTTAATATTTACTACGACCTCATTACCAATTGATGGAAAGGCATTTTTTAAAGCCTGTGGTAAGATAATATGACGCATTGTTAAAGCCGGTGACATCCCTAAAGCACGTGCGGCTTCACTTTGTCCTAACGAAATTGACTGAATACCTGAACGAATAATTTCCGACATATAAGCTCCGGTATTAATTGAGACAATAATTATCCCAGCCAGTAGGGGAGTCCAGCCAAAAAACGGTTTTAAACCATAATAAATAAACATTGACTGCACAATCATTGGTGTGCCACGGAAAACTTCAATATATATTGTGGTTATAACGTACAGTATTTGTTTAATAAATTTTGTGAAAGCTTGATCAGTGGCTTCAACTTTGATGGCACGAATTCCACCCACAAGTAAGCCAATTAACAAACCGAAAAAGGTTGCGGTTAAGGAAATTAATAAGGTGTTTTTAACTCCACTTAAAAATAAGGGCCAGTAAGATACTAACAAACCGGAAGTCGATGTCTCTTCGTTAGCCGGTTGTCTTAAAGTAGCATCTAACATTAATTCATTTCTTTGATCAATATCAATCTCGGCTATAATTGCGTCAATTTCATCTTTTAACTCAAGATTACCTTTTTTAACCGCTACTGATACGGTAGTATCACCATCAAAACCTTGATCTGGCTCAAATCGAACGATAGATAGATTACTATTAGCTTCAATCGTACCTAAAGCAACTGGCAATTCAGCCGTTAAACCATCAACTTCATTTTCTAAAAGACTGACGATCATAAAGGGATAACTTTGTAAGGGTTCCATATGAATCACACCCTCAATTTGATCAATAATCTCGTCATAAGTTGTATTGACTTGTCCTAAGACCCGTGCTCCACTAAAATCTTGAATCGAACTAGCACTAGCATATGGTCCATCTTTCAAGACAATCATTACCATTTCTGATTCGTAATATGGTGCCGTAAATTCAGCATTTTTTCTTCGTTCTGGGGTATCGGTCATTCCGGCAATAATGGCATCGATTTCACCAGCACTTAAAGCCGGTTCTAAACCTTCCCAAGCTAAGGCTTTTACTACTAAATTGCGGTTTAAGCCATTAGCGATATAACGTGCGATTGCTACGTCATAGCCATCACAATACGTGGTTTGATCGAGTCGAACTGACGTGTCACCAGCGGCAATAGTTGACCAATTAAAAGGCGGGTAGTTACATTCCATTCCCACCACAAAATCATCACCTGCCGCATTTAATCCTGTTAAGCTACTAAGAAATAAAAAGCTTAACCAACAAGCTAAAATAAGTTTTTTCATAAACCCTCCTAAAATATAAAAGTCGTGTTCTATTTACACGACTTTAGCTTTTAGTTAGGTGTAAATAGCGCCTCTTCAATTGAAGGAGTAATATAGGTATTCCCTATATCACCATAAGCAGCACCTACCAGTGCTCTTATTCGGCGTTGATTACCTTTCATATGCTTCATTGTCCGTCGACTCGACATATTACTCATTTACAACGCAACCTCTACTTTTATGTTCATTATCATAACAACAATAAAATCGCTTGTCAAGAAAAGAATCAAGCAATTTTCTCAGTTTGCGAAAATAATGACATTTGATATAATATTTAAGGCAGGTGAAATGATGAACGGAATCTTGTTAGTAAACAAAGAAAAAGGGCTGACCTCACATCAAGTTGTTGTCAGATTACGCAACTATTTTAAAATTAAACAAATTGGTCATACCGGAACTCTTGATCCTAATGCTGAAGGCTTATTACAGATTTTAATTGGGAAAGCAACTAAATTAAACTTATATTTAGAAACTTCTCCTAAAACGTATTTAGCAACTTTAAAATTAGGTATTAAAACTGATACTGAAGATATTTGGGGAACAATTATTGCTGAAAAGCAATCTACAAAACTTGATAAAAAACAAGTTGAATTAGTTTTAAAGAGTTTTTTAGGAAAAAGTCATCAATTACCACCAATGTACTCAGCTGTTAAAATCGCCGGAAAAAAACTTTATGAATATGCTCGAAAAGCAGAAATGGTAAAACGAGAAAAACGGGAAATTGAAATTTATCAAATTGATCTAGTTGATTTAAAAGAAGATGAAATAACTTTTTCAGTTAGTTGTTCTTCGGGTACTTATATTCGAACCTTATGTCAGGATATCGCCTTAAAATTAGACAATTATGGAACAATGAGTAGTTTAAAGCGTCTTCAAATCGCAAATTATAAAGTCGAAGCAGCTTATAATTTGTCTGACATTACTAGCGGTAAATATCATTTAATTAGCAATGGGGATGCTTTAAAGCATTATCAATGGTATGAAATAAGCGATAAAAGTACCATTATAAATGGTAAGCCAATTAATTTAAATAGTGATGAAGAATTAGTATTAATCACATATGATAATGAACCATTAGCATTTTATAAGAAAGTTGCGGATAATCGTTATCACGCACAAAGAGGGCTTTGGTAATGAAAACATTTTATCTCAAAGTAGGGTATAAAACGAACTGGGAAGATGATTTTAGTGCTTGTATTGGCTATTTTGATGGTCTCCATTTAGGTCATCTTGATTTAATTAATTTAGCTTTAAAAAAGGCCGAAGCAGCAAATATTAAGGCGGCTATGATTACCTTTGATCCTGACCCCTGGGAGACGATTCATCAAAAGAAATATCATCACTTGATGACGATAGAAGATCGGATTAAAAAAGCCGAGTCTTTAGGTTTTGATTATTTTATTATTTTAACTTTTAATCAAGAAATGGCCCATTTAAAGCCTGATCTCTTTATTAGTGATATTTTAAATGAAATGCCTTTAAAACACCTTATTTGTGGTTTTGACTTTACATACGGTTTTCAAGGTAAAGGTACCACCAAAACATTAATAGCAAGTAACCGTGACTTTGAGGTTTCAGTAGTACCAGAAGTGGCCTTTCAAGATGAAAAAATAAGTACCACCAGAATTATTAATTTAATTCGTCTGGGCAAAGTAAGTGAGGCAAATCGTTTATTGAATCATTTATATGAAATTAAAGGTGTTGTCGTGACCGGACGCAGTCAAGGCAAAAAAATCGGATTTCCCACCGCTAATATTGCTTATTACCAAGAATATGTTATGCCGAAACAAGGTGTTTATATTGGAAAAATAAAAGTTTCTGACAACTTACATTGGGCTATGATTAGTATCGGGCATAATCCAACTTTTAATTATCGTGAGGATTTAACTTTAGAAGTTAATATTTTAGATTTTACGACTGATATTTATGGAGAAACTGTCGTCGTATATTTTTATGAGTTTTTAAGAGACCAAATTAAATTTAATAATATTTTTGAGTTAATTGAACAATTGGAAGCTGATGAAACGGCTACCAGAGAATATATTAAAGAAAACTATAAAGCTGAAATTTGATCGATTTCAGCTTTTGTCAAGGTAAAATCAAAGATTTCAATATTTTCTCTTTGATGAGTAATTTGAAAAGATTTCGGAATAACCGCGACGTTTCTTAAAGTCTGATACCTTAATAAAACTTGCGCCCATGATTTTTGGTATTTTTCACCAATTTGACTTAAAACAGCTCTTTTTTCTGGAGTAGCTTTCTTTAATGGGCTATAAGCCACTGGTAAAATATCGTTATCTAAACAAAAAGCCACTAGTTCGTGATTAAAGTTACCGAGATTAGATTCGATTTGGTTAACCGCAGGTTTAACTGTTACTCGGTTTAAAAAATCTGTTAAGATTTCTTCGGTAAAATTTGAAACTCCAATTGCTTTAATGGTGCCTTTTTGATAATGGTATTCAAGACGTTTCCAAACTTGAAGCATCTCATTTAAATTGTCCCAAGGATGATGTATTAAATATAAATCAATGTAATCCACTCCTAGTCCTTCCAAGCTACTTTCTAAGGCAGCATCAACACTTTTGTCATCTAAAATATAAGGTAAACGACCGGGAATTTTTGAAGTTAAAAAGAATTCACTACGAGGAAGCTTGTTTTCTAAAAGAGCCTTGCCAATAACTGACTCTGTCCGGTATGAAATTGCAGTATCAAGATGACGATAGCCGACTGTAATCGCATTGTTTATTTCAGTCGTATCATAGTTTAAAGGGGCACTATAATCTTTGTTTTCTTTTCCAAAGGTATTACAACCTAAACCCACTTGTGGGATTAAAACTTGATTATTTAAAGTAAATGTTTTCATAGCTTCTCCTTTTTTTCTAAAATTTGATTAATTAAAGTAGTTTGTTCTTGCGTAAAGTGTTGACTGATTTGGTTTTCTGGAGTTAATCCAAAAGCTGTTGTAGTTAAAGTAATAATAGGCGGCATTTGAAACCTTTTATAACCAGCGATTTGAAGCATACGGAGCATCTTTTTTAAATCATTAATAAAAGTTTCTGGATCATCAAAGCCATGTTTTAAACCTGCTTTAAACCCCGGGAGTTCCCAAAGCTTCTGATTTAAATATAGTTTTAAAAGTTCAGTTAAAGGCTTTTTTAATAAGAAATCTATTAAACTGTCATGATAACCATAGACTAGTGGATCAACTTGCTTACTGGCTAATTCAGCCGAAGGCAAGACTTCCCAAAGTAATTCATCTGAAGTGATTTTGGGGATTAGATTTAAAGGAATAATTACTTTTTGATTAATTTGATTTATTTCTTGGGCTAAATTAATTAAATCTAATTTATTTAAGTCACCTAATAAGGCGATAGCTCCGATGGTATCGCCATAAAGTGTGCTATAGCCAATGGCAATTTCAATTTTATTACTATTATTAATGATGACACCATTTTCAATTCCGGCAACACCCATTAAAAGATGTCCTCTTAATCTAGCTTGAATATTTTCATCTACCAAAGCTGGTATATTTTGATAACCACTATCTTCTAAAGCTGTTTTACTTAAGTCAGCTAAAGCATCAATCTCAATCGTTTTTAAAGATAGTTCTAAAGCTTTAACACTCTGAAGGACGTTTTGAAATGTTTGATCGGAAGTATAGCGACTCGGGAGGGTGACCGGAATTACTCGTTTTTTCCCAAAAGCCTTCACTAGTAAAGCTAAGCTAATCGAACTGTCTAAACCTCCTGAGATACCAACTATCCAAGTTGGTTGATAGGGGAAGACTTCTTCATCAAAATATCGTAATGTAGAAACCAAAGTAGCATATAAACTGGCTGGTTTTTCTAGATTTGTCGTTTTAAAAGTTGTTAAATCAAAGGTAGCTACTTCAGTTTCAAAATTTTTATTTAATTCATAATGATATTCTTTCGTTTTCAGATAACTGCCACCACTAAAAGGAAAGATATTAGTTGCTGTATTATAAACTCCGACCATATTAAGATATATTTCAGTTGTTTCGTTGGCTAGTGAAACTTTATTTTGATCTTCATTTAGAAGATGACTTTGATTGCCTAAAATTATCTTAATATCTGGTTTGTTCTCTAAGTTTCTAGAGTAACTTGATTTTAAATAACTCAATTCAAGTTTTTGATTAAGAAACTGATAAGTGTTTACTTTCTGATAAGGCTTAATAATTTCATAGCCGTCTAGTTCATTAGAAAAAACATCTAAATTTAAACTAGAAACAGGTTCTAAAAAAGCACCTTTCGCTGCAAAATAGATTTTTTTAGTTATTTGATTGTTTTCTAAGCTAAGATTACTCCAAATAATGGCGATATTATGACTTAATTCTTTGATAATTTCATTGTAATCAAGTAATTCAGAAATATAATCAGCATCTAAGAAATATTTGCCAACGTAACCACTTAAAGCGAGGTCAGGAAAAATAATCAAATCTGAATCACGGGCGTGTTTAAGAACTAAGTCTTTAATTTCTGAGAAATTTCTTTCAATTTGATTACTAAAAATCCGAGTTTGAGCTAATGTTATTTTCATAGTTTCTACCTAAATAACATTTTAACATATATTATTAAAAAGGTTTAGTTTATCGAATAAATCAGATTTAATAGCTTTATCTCTTTAGATTAGTTTGTTATAATGATTATGGAAGGTGAATTAAATGGCGAATACTTATGCAATTAAAGAAGAAGTTAATGAATATGGCTTAGTAGCTTTAACTGATGGTGTTTTTGAAACAATTACCGCGATTACAGTTGCTGAAAGTCAATCGGTTTCGGTCGCAGATGCTGCACCATTTTCAAAAGCGATTAGTTGTAAAGTTAAAGATAATTTAATTAATTTGACACTTGATATTAAAGTAAAACGAGGTGTTAAGGTAACCGAAACAATTGAAAAACTTCAAGAGAAAATCTTTAACACAATTTATTCAATGACGGGATTAAAAGTAAATAAAATTGATATTCGGGTGACTAACTTTATATTTTAACACCAAACGGTGTTTTTTATATTGTGAGCGATTATGAAGCGACATCAAATTAGAGAAATGGTAATGATTTGCCTTTATCAATATTTATTATTAAAAATTGATCAAGACAAAATTATCGAAAATAATAGTGAGAGGTTAAATTCATTAAAAGACAATGAATTTTTTATTAGTCTTTTCCAGTATGCCATAATTAATCATGTCGCTTTTGAAGACAAGATTAATTTAGCTTTAGTTGACTGGAAATTTGATCGTTTAGGATATGTGGAACAAGCTATTTTATTACTAGCGGTATCAGAACTAACTTTAAAAGAGACTGATAAAGCCGTTATTATTAATGAAGCAGTTGAATTAGCCAAGACTTACGGCGATGAGAAATCGTTTCAATTAATTAATGGAGTTTTAGATAATATTAATGACTAATATAATAAGTGTTGCCCAATTAGTAAGGTACGCCAAATCACGCTTTGATCAAGATCCTTTTTTACTGAATGTCTTAGTAAAAGGGGAGCTTTCAAATTTGACTTTACACCAAAGTGGTCACGTCTACTTTACTTTAAAAGATGATAAAAGCCGAATTAATTGTGTTATGTTTGCTTCAGCTTTAAAAGGGCAACGTTTTAATTATGAGGTTGGACAAGAAGTGGTTGTTAGTGCTCGCTTATCTATTTTTGAAACTAGTGGTGCAATGCAACTTTATATTAATCAAATTAAACTAGCAGGAATTGGTGACTTATATCAACAGTATGAAATGTTAAAGGAAAAGCTCCAAAAAGAAGGTTATTTTGATTTAAAATATAAGAAACCACTTCCAACTTATCCATTTTCAATTGGAATTATTGCTGGACAAGATACAGCTGCTTTAAAAGATATTATTTCGACTTTGGTAAGGCGTTGGCCAGTTGCTACACGTTATTTGTATCATTCCTTAGTCCAAGGCTCACAAGCTAGTTTCGAGCTAATTAAACGCCTTAAAGAAGCCGACCAAGGAAATCATGATGTTTTAATTATTGCAAGAGGTGGTGGTTCAATTGAAGACCTTTGGGCTTTTAATGATGAGAATCTCATTAAAACTATCTTTCAACTGAAAACGCCGATTATCTCGGGAGTCGGACATGAGTCAGATCTGACATTAACAGACTTAGCGGTTGATTTAAGAGCCCCAACTCCGACCGGTGCCGCCGAAGTTGCGACGTTAAATCTCGATGACGTTTTTAGTCAATTATTAGAAATCAAAAAACGCTTTTATAAGGATATCAATGCTAGTTATAGCTTAGCTTTAGGAAAGCTCAATCATTACAAAAACTATCATTATTTCTTAAATCCAAGTGATTTATATAATGAAAAACGCTTAAAATTAATGTATTATAATCAAAAATTTGTCACTTTTAATGAAAGATTAAATAAGCTAAAAAATAATCTCGATAAAAATTTCTCGATTTTAATAAACAGCTTAAAAAAAGCAACTTTTCAAGAAAAGAACAAATTAGATTATTTTCAAAAAGAGTTATTTAACTTAATAACTCGTAAAATAGACCATGAAAAGAAAGAAATTAAACGTCAAATCTCAATTTTAGATGCTTATTCACCACTGAATACCTTAAAAAGAGGCTATAGCATTACAAGTAAAGATCAGGTAGTTATTAAATCGATTAACGATGTTACAGTTGGAGATTTAATCGAAACTAAGATTGAAGATGGCAAAATCACGAGCCAAGTTACAGCAAAGGAGAAAAAATAATGCAAGAATTATCTTTTGAAAAA
>CAYUXU010000027.1:0-10309 GCA_964449005.1 uncultured Erysipelotrichaceae bacterium
GGACTTGAACCCCCAACCTACTGATTACAAGTCAGTTGCTCTACCAATTGAGCTAAGTCGGCAAATTAATGGTGGAGGTTAAGGGACTTGAACCCCTGACCCCCTGCTTGTAAGGCAGGTGCTCTCCCAGCTGAGCTAAACCTCCGCGAACCATTCACGCGCCTTAATAATATATCATATTCAAAGCGAACTAGTCAACACAAAAAAGGCTTTTCATTTCAATTTTAGACATTTTAAAATAACCCCTTCTGCGATATTAAAATTATGATATAATAAGAAAAGTTAGGAGACGGTTATGTTTCAAAAATTTGACTTTACAGCCACATCAAAAAAAGAACGTTTAATTAAAGCTAGTCTCATCGGCCTGATAGCAGCGATATTACTCGGTTTTTTATTTAGTTTTGTCACTTATCACTTAAACATGCGGTTTCAGTTCTCAATATTTTATGCTTTATTAGGTTACGCAATTGGAATAATTGTCCAAAAGATTGGACGAGGAATCACCAAAGAATTTGCCTATTTGGCTGCAGTTTTGACCATCATTTCTCTATTAACAGCTGACATAACAACTATTTTATTACCCTTTGGTTTTAAATACTTTTCTTTTTCTATGATTTCTTTTGTTTTAAGGCATCAATATTTAGAAACTATCTTTAACTTATTTCGTGGAATTGATGTTTGGAATAACGGCATGTTTTTAATTTTTCGAGTCGTAGCGGTAGTTATGGCAATCAACTACTCCCGCCCTACCGTCAATCGGTGATCTTATGAACTATCGACAAACATATTTAAAAGTTAATTTAGATAATCTCATTGATAATTATAATTTATTAAAGAATACTTTTAATAAGGCAATTTTTGCTGTTGTTAAAGCTGATGGTTACGGACTAGGAGCACTCGAAATAACAAAAGCATTAGTTAAGGAAAATGTGGCTTATTTAGCTGTTTCTAGCCTAGAAGAGGCCCTAAAAATAAGAGTCCAAGATAAGAGTATTCCAATTTTAGTCTTTGGTTATGTTGCCCCAAAAGACGCAAGCGTTGCACTCGAAAATAACTTGACCTTAACTTGCCATTCTTTGATTTGGGCTCAAGAAATTACTCAATTAAACTATCAAAAGTTGAAAATTCATCTCAAGCTCGATACTGGAATGAATCGAATTGGAATAATTGACGCTGATGAAGCAAGACAAGCTGCTAAATTACTTCAAACTCAGCATGTTTTAGAAGGTATTTATACCCATTATGCTTCTGGCCATGATCTAACAATCACTAGAAAACAATTTCACAAATTTAAATCCATTGTCGAAAGTATTGACTACTCTTTTAAATGGATTCATGCCGCTAATTCTAGTGGTAGCTTTACCTTAAATGAATCTTTTACTAATGCGATTCGTCCTGGCTTGGCTCTTTATGGATATTTAAACAAGCTCAATTTAAAACCAGTAGCCAGTTTATATTCAAGAATTTCACACCTTAAAACACTTCCAAAAAATAGCCCTATTAGTTATGAAGGGCACTATATAACAAATAAAGAAACTACTATTATTGCAACTTTACCATTAGGATATGCTGATGGGATAAACCCGATTGCTGGAAAACGTTATGTGGCAATCAATAAAAAAAGGTACCCAATTGTTGGAACAATTTGTATGGACCAGTTAATGATTGAGTTAGATCAATTTTATCCTCTTAATACCGAAGTAGAAATTTTCGGTGATACAATTTCGATGGAAGAGTATTGTCAAGCTACTGGTGAAACAGCTTACCATGTTATTAGCCATCTAACTAATCGGGTGCCTCGTCTTTATCAACAAAACAAAACTTAAAAAAAATAAACCGTTGGGTTTATTTTTTAAATACTTCTAATTCTAATTGATAAGCTTCAATATTCTTTGCATTGTTGTCAACGAATTCTTGAAGTTCGCTGATTTCTTGATTTAAGGAAGCAACTACTTCCTCATTACCATTTTCAGTTTCTAAGCGATCTTTTAAGGCCTCAATCTTTTCAGATAATCCTTGGTTTACTTCTACTAAGGTATTAATTTGCTTATTAAGCTCATTAATCTTTTCGTGATTATATTGTTGTTGTTCATAACGATTTTCTGATTCCAATGCTCGTAACTTCGAATAATAATTATTACGCGATTCATTAAATCGTTCCCAAAGTTTTTGGTCATCACGGTAACCAGCATTACCAGCTACTTTCCACTTTTCAAGCAAAGAATCCATTTTAACCCGCACTTCAACCAGGTTATCAACATTTTCTAAAGCTTGGGATTCGGCGATTAGCTCTTCTTTTGCCGCAATAATAGCTTTTCTTTCAACGTTAATCACTTCAAAATGATCGTTTTGTCTCGTATAGAAAGTTTGACGCGCAGTATTAAAACGCTCCCACAATTCTTTATCTACGGAACGACCAGCAAATGGCGTTTTCTTCCATTCTTCCATTAAGTCACGATAACGAGCTGATGTTTCTTTCCAATCTGTAGAATCCATCAGTTTCTCAGCCTCAGTAATTAAATCCTCTTTAGCTTGTTTTGCTTCATTTTGTGATGACGCTAAGCCTTCATAGAAAACATTACGATTTTCAAAGAAATGATCATTAGCTGATGAAAACGCTTCCCATAAGCTATCATTTTCTGTTGAGCCCGCGTAACCAGCTTCGCGCCATTGTTTTTGATAATCCTTTAAAATAGCACTTGTTTTTCGCCAATCTTTAGAGTCTTTAAGAGCTTCAGCTTTATCTACTAAATCTCTTTTGATTTCTAAAGCGCTTAAGATTTTCTCTTTGTTTTGGTGATAACGTTCAACTGCTCGTTTAAACTGATTCTCAATACTAACTTCCATTTCTAAATCATCAAGTTCTTCCCACTGGGAAATTAGCTCTTCTAGTCTTTCATCATTAATATCACGTAGTTTATATATATCGCTAACTATCTGAGTTTTTTTCCGATTTTCAATTGAACCGAGACTTTCCCAAGTAAAATCTGAGTCCTTAATCTCAATGGTTGATTCGGTAGAACTTTCTAAACTAGTTTTTTCTTCATTATTTTTCTCTGACATACTTCCTCCTTAACCCCACGCTCTTATATTCTATCACTTTTTTAGTAAATTTTTAAGAAATATTTATTTTACTGTCGAATTATTAGGCTTTTTTCAAACAATATTTCCCAGCTAGATAGCCACTACTTAAAGCAATTGTTAGATTATACCCACCGGTCGCACTATTTATGTCAATTGTTTCACCCGCAAAGCTTAAGTTATTGTAAAGCTTAGATTTTAAGGTTTGTGGGTCTAAATAAGCGACGTCTACTCCACCACTAGTCACAAAAGCAGCCTTAAAACCTAAAGTGCTAGAAATCTCTAAAGGAAAGCTCTTAATTAAAGTTGCTAATTTACTTTCATTTTTAGAAATTGTACTTAAGTATTTCATAAAACGTTTCGGTAAAAATATCTTTCCCTCTTTTAGCTCAGCTTCAATTAATTCTTTAGAGTCATTAGGAAGAAAGTCAATCATAATTAAAACTGACTTTTGTTTTTTTAAAAGCAAATTAATAAAATGACTACTTTTTAAAGCAGCCGGTCCTGATAATCCGAAATGAGTAAAAATAATGTCATCAAGAAACTCTAATTTTGTTTGAGTAGTTTTAATCTTTAATTTAACATTCTTGAAGCTTAAACCTTGAAGAATTTTATTTTGGATTACTTGGTCGCTGGATACTAGTGGTACTTCGGCAGGAAATAATGGTTTTAAAGTTATTTGATTTTTCTCTAATAACTCAAAGAAATTCCCGTCAGATCCAGTACTTGGAAAACTCTTCCCACCAGTCGCTATAATTAATGCATCAAATTTATACTTTGTTTGATTAGAAATAATATAATTTGACTTTAAATTAAGATCGCTAACATACTGATTATATTTTATAATAATCCCTTGCTTCTCTATTTCATTTTTCAAAGTTAAAACAACATCTTTAGCTTGATTCGAGATAGGAAAAACACGTTGTTTATTCTCAATTTTTAATGGACAACCATGATTATTGAAAAAATCCATAATTTCATTTGGACCAAATTCATTTAAAATTCGATAAAGAAACTTTCCATTAGTCCAGGTTTGATTAATAATCTCTTGATTTGAGACGGCAACTGTTAAGTTACAACGCCCTCCGCCCGTTAAAAGCATTTTCTTACCTAGTTCTTGATTCCTTTCAAAAAGGAAGACTTCAGCTTCGGGATGATGTATTTTCGCACTAAAACTCGCCATCATCCCAGCTGGTCCACCACCAATTATAATTATTTTATTTCTCACTATCGGCTAATACCTGTTTTAGGGTTTTAACATCCTCTAAAAATTGCTTAGGATCATCGTCTTTTACAAATTCAATAAAATAATAACGTGGTTTATCTAAAGCTAAATTAAGTTGCTTTAAATAAGAGAGCCAATCATAATAACCATCAGCCAATTTTTCTCGTTTTGATTCATCCCAGTAGAAAACATGAACATTTGAGACATGATGCTTCATAAACCGTAAGTTATACATTTTCTCAATAAACGAAATTCCGACATCTGATTGCCAATATAAGGCAACGTTATCCATATTTATTGCCTCAATTAAAGCTCTAGCACTAGTTAAGGAATCCGCTAATGTATTGTAATGATATTCAAAACTCAAAGTAATATCATGTTGCTTAGCCAGAGCTGCAATCTCTTTTGTTTCGGCTATAATCGCATCTCTTTGTTTTAAACTAGCTTGGCTAGATGGGATGTTACCAGCCCAAATTCTGATGTTTTTAGTTTCTAAAGCTAAAGCAGTTTTTAAGACTTCATCAAAACTAAATTTATTATCAGATTCACCCACCTTGTAATAAGAACCATATGAAGCCACTTCTAAACCAGCCTCCCGAGTTTTCTTAGCAACTAGCTTGGCGTTATCAATATCATTGGCTGGCACGTGAATATCTCCGCCCCACTCAATTCCAGTTATTTCTGCTTGTTTAGCTAAGTCAATAATTTCTGTTACAGATAATTTTCGAAAAGTGACTGAACATAAACCTATCTTATTCATAATTACCTCCATGTTTTATTTTTCATAAAACAAATAATAATTTCTTTGACAATTAACGATATTTAACTAATAGCTCAACCGCATCGTCAATATTTTCTAATTCAATTTGATGATGATCTTCGATTCGATCTAAAAGATTTTCTACCGCCATTAACGCTAATATTTTATCGATGGAATTTCTCACAGCGCGCAGTTGCATGGCTAATTCTTCACAGCTACTATCATTTTCCATCATTTTCATAATTCCATTCATTTGACCAGAAGTTTTTTTCAAACGAATAATTAAATTACGACTGCATTTCAATTTCATCACTTCCCTTCGTTAAATTAAAAAGCAATTGTAAGGCAAAAGAGCCCGCTAAGTTATAAACTTCAAAGCCAGCTTGTCTTAATAGTCGTTCAGCATTAAAGCTTCTTCCCCCACTATAACAATAAACTATGACTGGTTTTGTTTTATCTAAGTTATGAAGATTCTCACGGAGTTTTCCTAAAGGAATTTCTAACGAGTTCTCAATTTGACCAGTTTTTAAAATTTCAGCCGGTTTTCTAGTATCAACTAATTGATAGCCATTTTTTAAAGCTGATTTTAAATCTTGAAAAGGTAATTGTCTTGTTGTTTCATTTAAAACATTTTCAGCAACATAACCAACATAATTAATAATATCTTTAGCAGCTCCAAATGGTGGAGCATATGCCAATTCTAACTCTTGTAAATCAGTCACTTTCATACCAGCTATAATAGCTGTCGCTAAAACATCTATTCTCTTATCTACTCCTGCTTCTCCAACAGCTTGTGCTCCATAAATTGTTTCAGTCTCTGGATTGAAAATTACTTTCAAAGCAATTTCTTTAGCTCCCGGATAATAACTAACATGATGATTTGCGAATAAATAAACCGCTTTTGTTTCATAATCCTGTAGTTGACGCTGATTGAGACCAGTACTCGCAAAAGTATTATTAAAAAGCTTTAAAATTGAAGTACCTAAACTCCCTCGATAAACTTTTTGATGACCACTAAGTATATCCGCTAATTGGCGACCTTGCCGATTAGCGGGAGATGCTAAGGGGATTAAGACCGGCTCTTGAGTAATACGATGGGAAACTAAGGCGACATCTCCAATTGCATAAATGTTCTTGTGTGAAGTCTGAAATTTCTCATCGACAACTATTCCATTTTTAAAGCCAGTTTTAATTCCTGCTTCTTGTGCTAAATTAGATTCTGGTAATACGCCTACTGCCATAATTAATAAATCAGCATCAATCACTTCGCCGTTATTTAAATAAGCTTTTTTATCAGCTAATTTAACTACATGGTTATTGGTAAATATCGTTACCCCATGCTCTTTTAAAGTAAGCTCCGCAAATAAAGCCATTTCTTCATCAAACGGTAATAAAACCTGAGGCGCCATTTCTACTAAAGAAACAGTTAAATCCAAATGTTTTAAGTTTTCAACCATTTCTAGCCCAATAAAACCTCCACCAATCACAACTGCACTTTGTGGTCGATGTTGTTTTAGATAATTAATAATCTTGTCCATATCTGGAATATCACGTAAAGTAAAAGCTCCGGGATGATCTTTTAATCCAGGGATGTCAAGTTGAATTGGTTTGGCTCCGGTTGCCAAAATTAATTTGTCATAACTTAAATTAAATTCTTGATTCAAATTTTTTATGATAACTTCTTGTTGGTTTGGTTCAATTTTTATTACTTCATGATTAGTTAAAATATTTAGATTAAAATGTTGTTTTAGATCAATCTCATCTACTACTAGTAATTCATCACGATCACTGATAACTTCTGAAATATGATAAGGTAAACCACAATTAGCGAATGAGACATAAGGACCCTTTTCAATCACGGTAATCTCAGCTGTTTCATTTAAACGACGATAACGCGTAGCGAAAGACATGCCAGCTGCAACCCCACCCACTATCACAATTTTCTGACTCATAACTTCCTCCTCGATTTAAATAAATTATACCCCTATGGGTATAATTGTCAATTCAAATCATTTATAAGTTAAAAATATTGATTAGTATTAAAACTGGTTCCTTGATTACTAAAATTATAATTAAAGCAACTCCAGCTTGATTCAAATTAAATAATATTGAAGCATAAAAATAATACCAATTACTGAAAATAAAGGCATCAACCAAACCATAGCTCAATACCATAAAACTTAATGCAATAAACACCATTAAGAAATATTTAAAATCGGAAGGTTTTTTAGCTTGATTTAAATAAATGATAATAAAGCTAGCTTCAATGGCTTTAATTAAAAATGTGAATGGGGCATAACTACCATAACCGAGAGCCAAATCAGCCACCGCAGTTCCTAATCCCGCTGAAAAAGCAATTTCTTTTTTCGGAAATAAAGTAGCATAAATGATCACTAAAACGTCACTTAAATTTAAATATCCCATTTGATTGACGGCTGGAATTTTAATAATTAAAGTAACCACAATTAAAATCGCTAATAAAACTCCGTAACGAGTTAGATTTTTAATACTCATGAAATAGCCCTCTTTTTCTAATATCATTTTAGCACTTTATAAAATGCAGATTGAAGAAAATACTTAAAAAGTGTAAAATTGATGTTATTAGGTAAAGGAGCCGAATATGAAAAAAAACCTTTTAACAAGAGATCAAGTGGCAGTAGAAACTACCTGGGAGTTAAGTTCACTTTTTAAAAATGAAGCTGAATTTGAAAAAGAATTAAAAATTCTCCTAGAAAACGCTGAGCGATTTAATCAAAAATATCAAACAAAACTAAATAATCCCGAAGTTATTGTGAACGCTTTAAATGATTATCAAACGATTGTCATTAGTTTGATGCAAACTGGAACTTATGCCTCGTTAGCTTCCAACAGTGATCAAAGCAGTGAGGTTAATGCCTTAAGACAAGCCAGTTTCAATAATCTTTATCAAAAAGTGGTTAATTATACGAGTTTCTTTGAAGCTGAATTAAAAGAAAATCCCAATGAAATTCTCTTGGAAGTTACAAAAATCGATAATCAATATCAAAATTATATTAATGATATTTTAAGAGAAAAACCTCATACTTTAAATCCTGAGGTAGAACAAGCTTTAGCTACCTTCCAACAAGTCTTTAATGCTCCTTACGGTACTTACCAAAGAAGTAAGTTAGTTGATTTAAAGTTTGATGAGTTTCAAGTTGCGGACCAAAAATATCCTTTAAGCTTTGTTTTATTTGAGAATGAATGGGAATTTGAAGTTAACCATCAAGTCCGAAGAGCAGCTTATCAAAGTTTCTATGAAAAACTAGCCGATTACCAGCAAACTTTCGCCTCGTTATATCAAACTAAAGTTCTTACTGAAAAAGCAGAGGCCAAATTAAGAGGCTTTGATTCCGTAACTGACTATTTATTGTTCCCCCAAAAAGTTAGTAGTGAAATGTATCATCGCCAAATTGACTTAATTATGGAACACTTAGCTCCAGTCATGCGCAAGTTTGCCTTACTATTAAAAGATATTCATCAATTAGATAAACTTACGTATGCTGACTTAAAACTTGAGGTAGATGAAGAGTTTGAACCAAATATCTCAATTCAAGAATCGGAAAGCTATATCTTAGATGGACTAAAAATCTTAGGTAATGATTACCAAGCGATGCTAAAACGGGCTTATCAAGAACGGTGGATTGATTTTCCACAAAATCTAGGAAAGTCAACCGGAGCATTTTGTAGTAGTCCTTATGGTGTTCATCCATATATTTTAATTAACTGGACTAATAAAATGCGAGAAGTATTTGTGCTAGGCCATGAACTGGGCCATGCTGGTCATTTCTTCCTTGCTAACTCACATCAGAATGTTTATGACACGCGCCCTTCACTTTATTTTATTGAAGCACCCTCAACTATGAATGAATTAATTATTGCTAATCACTTAACATCGACAAACTCTGATTTAAGATTTCAACGTTGGGTAAAAGCAGCTATGATATCAAGAACTTATTATCATAATTTTGTTACTCATTTACTTGAAGCAGCTTATCAAAGAGAAGTTTACAACTATGTTGATGCTAATAAACCTTTAAGTGCCAGTGTTTTAAACCAACTTAAACTTGACGTCTTAAAACAATTCTGGGGTGATACCGTAGAAATCCCTGATTATGCTGGTCTAACTTGGATGCGCCAACCGCATTATTATATGGGTTTATATCCATATACCTATAGTGCTGGCTTGACTATTGCGACGATGGCTTATCAAAATCTTCAGGATAAAACCATTGAAGTCGATAATTGGCTTGAGATGTTAAAAGCTGGCGGAACTAAAGATCCACTTAGTCTAGCTCAGATGGTGAAGGTTGATTTAAGTAGTGAGAAGCCTTTGTTAACTACCATAGCTTATATAGAAAGCTTAGTTGACGACATTATTGCTTTAAGCAAAGAACTAGCAAAATAGCTGATTAACCTAGAGGACAATCTCTAGGTTTTTTATTTTTGAGAAGTTGTTTATAATGGAAATATTTATCTAAATTGTGTAAAATTAAGAAAGAGAGATCGCAATTTTAAAAAAAGAAAGAATGGTAAAATGGATTATTTCACAATAGAACGTTTTTTAGAAAATCCAACCATCAAAGATTTACGTTTGGTAGCTGGAGCGCAAAGAAAACAAAATGCAATTTTTAATGCCAATATTATTGATAATCCTGATTCGTATGAATGGTTTACGGCAGGCGATTTTATTTTGACAACGGGCTACATTTTTAAAGACAACTTAAAACTCCAGAAAGAATTGGTAAAAGAACTTTCTGAGATGAATTGTGCTGGATTAGGAATTAAAACTTCACGCTTTTTAAAGAAAATTGAACCGGAAGTAATTGAATATGCCAATCAAATCGGATTTGCTTTAATAGAAGTTTCTGCTGAAGTAACCTTAGGTTATGTTGTCCATCAATTATTTGATTTTATCTTAGACAAAAAAAATGCGGAAATTCTTTATGCATTAGACATCCAAAGGTTTTATTCAGATTTAGTGCTAAAGGGAGCGAGTCCGCAACAAATTCTTGATGAACTTTGTCAAATTATCAATACTCCGACTTTATTATTCTCACCTTTTCAAGAACTAGTTTCACACTCTGCTTGTGATATCTTAGATCAAGATAATATTGAACGATTTAGACCACAAATTAAAGACACTTTGCAAAGAAATTTACCTACCACGGTGATTAAAAATAAAAAAATTCTTGACAAACATGACAAAGAAAAATTTCTAAATG